>RFIM01000043.1 GCA_003695215.1 Chloroflexota bacterium | reverse complement strand
CGCGTGGTCAGCGTATAGACGCCTTCAGGCGTAAGCAAGATGTGGTTAGCAGGCGGAAAGTAGTTGAACAACACGCTGCGCCGATTGATGCCTGCCAAGCCTTCCACTAGCGCCTCTTCAGGGCGCGGCACGCGCACCCATTCGTTGGTCAGGCGCACCGAGAGCAAGGTCGTGACCAAGCCGATAGGCATGATCAAGCATGGCACGAACACCAACACGTTCGGATCGACCGTCAAAAAGTTGCTGAGGATCAAGCCGAAGGTCAGCACGAATAGGCTGACGAAAAACAAGATGGTGCCGAGCCGCCGACCTTGCTTGATGCGAAGTTCGTTGGTGATAACGCGCATGGCGCGAATTTGCGTCCTTTCCAGCTGACTTCAAAGGTGTGCTCAGGTGTAAGTGTAGCCTAGCCATCACGAGCGCGGCGAGTCGATCAGGCGTTGAATCATCTCAGCTTCTTCAGGCGTCAAATCCTGGCGCTCAGAGAGCCTGCGCATGGCTTGATCGCCCAGGAAGGCGCGTGTGAAAGCGGCGCGCTGAAAGCTGATAGAAGGGAAGCCAATGCCTGAGAGCGGCACAGGCAACATCTCGCCCGTCTCGCGGCTGCGGATATCCTCGCGGCGAATCAGCAGCAAGCTGACCAGCAAAATGCCGACGCCCAGCCACTGCGTCGCGTTCAACTGGTCGCCAAGCAGGATGAAGGCCAACAGGATGGCCACGGCTGTCTCTGAAATGCCGACCAGCACAGTCTGCAGGCTGCCCATGCGCTTGACGCTGAAGAACATGGTCAGGCGCGCCAAAGCTGTGGTCAATCCGAGCCCGAGGATGGCGTTGAGCGTCTCGCCACTGAGCGGCGCGAATTCACGGCTGACGATCAGGCGCGCCACAACCACGACCACAGCCATAGTCGTCAGCACGTACAGCGCCACAGTCTGAGCGGGCATTTCATACAGCACGCGCTGGCTCAGGATGAAAGTGCCCGCGAACAAGATCGCGTTGCCGATCATCAGGCCGACGCCGAACCAATTGAATTCGTGCTGTACGCCTTGCGTGATCAGCGCTACGGCGATCAAGGCAAGCCAAGCGCGCAGCAGCGTCCGCCGCGAGAGCTTGTGACCATCAGCGGCTGCCAGGATGACCACGAAGATCAGGTAAGTGCTGTTGAGCAGCTGCGCCACTGAAGCGTCCAGGTAATTCAAGCCGTTGTAATAGAAGAGCGAGCCAATGCCGTTGACTGTGCCGACCATGACACAGCCGAGCAGGCCTGCAGGATAGATGAAGATATAGCGGCGCCAAAAGAGCAGGTAGAACGTCCACAAAATAGCGGCGGCAGCGATAGTGCGCAAGGCAGCAATGGTGAACGGATCGGCTTGACCGTTGAGTGCCAGCTTGCCTAGCACAGGCGCCATACCTAGGAAAGCAGGGTAGAGGATCAGCGCGATCAGGTTGCGCGTGCTAGGCTTTTCATTCACTGATCTAGATCGCTCCTCAGGCGGTCGTTATGCGGCGGATAGCAGGCGCGTGCAGCGGTAGCTCGATGTAAAAAGTGCTACCAGGCAGTTTGACTTCATCGCGCCCTTCGCTCTCCACCCAGATTTTGCCGCCATGCGCCTCGATGATGCCCTTGCAGATCGCCAAGCCTAAGCCCAAGCCGCCGCCGCGGAAGGCCGTCTTGCTAGTGGAATGCAGCTGCGTATTGTTGGCAGTGTAGAAGCGATCGAAGATGCGCTGCTGCTCATCCTTATTGATGCCAATGCCTGTGTCCTTGACGGCGATCAGCAGGCTGTTCGCATCGGTGCGCGCTGTCACGCTGATCACGCCGCCATCAGGCGTGTACTTGATGGCGTTGCCAATCACGTTTGAGAGCGCCAAAGTCAGCAAATCAGCGTCTGCTTGGATCAAATTTGGAAATTGGCGCACATCGCAGGTGAAAGATTGGTTGCGTTGGCGCGCCACCTGCCCCATGTCTTGGAAGATGCGCTCCATCAAGCGCACCATATTCACGGGCCCGATAGCCAGCTCAATGCGCCCTGTGGCGATTCGCGAGATGGTTAGGATTTCATTGATGACGCCAGACATGCGCTCGATCGACTCGACCAGGCCGTCAATGAACGCCTTGACTTCAGGCGATTCGTTCTTGAGGCGCTTGACCACAGGCGATTCTTGGATCAGGCGGCTATAGCCGTAGATCAGCGTCATCGGTGTGCGCAATTCGTGCGCGGTTAGCTGGATGAAATCTTCCTTGACTTTGTCCAAACGGCGCAGCTCGGCATTGCTTTGTTCCAACTCGCGCACTTTCTGCTCAAGACGCAGCACTAGCTCGCTATTGTACTCAAATTGTGCTTGCGCTAAAGCATCTATGCTGACCGTATCCTTAGCGCCTGAGAGATAGTGCGCCACTTGGCTTGGGAAGGCATCGATGTCAATTGGCTTGGTCAGGTAGCCCGTCAAGCCTGCAGCGATGGCTTTTTCGCGCTCGCCGGCTTGGCTTTGTGCCGTCAGCGCCACAATTGGCACAGTGCGGAAGCGCTCATCAGCGCGTAGGCGCGTGGTGATCTCGCGCCCTGTCATATCAGGCAGGTTGATATCCATCAGAATCAAGTTCGGCAGGTGCTTTGCAGCCGCTTCAAGCCCTTCTAAGCCGCGCGAGGCAGAGACGACGTGAAAGCCTGCGTCGCCTAGCACACGCTCGACCAACACTTGGCTGCCCGGATCGTCTTCGATATACAAGATCGTGATGCGGTTATCCATAGCTGCCTTTGCCTTTGTGCTTCAGCCTAGCGCCTTGACAATGCTCTGTAACAAGTCCTCATCCATAAACGAGCCTTTTTGCAGCAATTGCTCGATCTGACCGTTCAGGCGCACGCGCTCATGCGCGGTCAGCTCTTTGGCCGTCAGCACGATGATCGGGATGTGCGCCGTGCTTGGATCGGCCTTCAGCGCATCTATGACGCTGAAGCCGTCAATGTCAGGCATCATCAGGTCAGTGATGACGACGTCAGGCTTCAGGCGCTCCACCAAGACCACACCTTCGGCGCCGCCGTTTGCCAAATGCACTTCGTAATCGCCGCGCACCTTCAAAATACGCTCGATCAGCCGACCGGCGTCAGCGTTATCTTCAATGACGACCACGCGCCGCGCTGTGGTCTCCATTTGCTCAATGGCAGCCAACAGGCCTTCGGCGGGCAGCGAGATTCGGCTGCTCTGTGCGCTGACATCCACTGAGCGGGCGAATTGATCGCCCAGAATCTGCTTTTCGACAGGGAAAGTATGCCCTGAGCAGTTGACGATGACCAGCTGATCTGACTTGATGATGCCGCGCCGCGCCAGTTTGATCAGCCCGGCGAAGGCGACGGCTGTAGCAGGCTCAACCGAAAGCCCTTCTGTGCGCGCCAGCAAGCGCAACGCGTTGAAGGCTTCCTCATCGGTCGCCTCTTCCATTGTGCCGCCGTGCGCGCTGATCAAGTTGTTCAGCTGCTCGTAGGCGCGCCCTGGATCGCCTGTCGAGAGCGTGGCGATCACAGTCTGTGGATTCTCCACAGGCGTGGCCACGGCGCGCCCATTTTTGAAGGCGCGCACCATTGGCGCGCAACCAGCTGACTGAATCACGCCCAGCGACGGAATTTTATCGGCTAAGCCGAGTTCCATCAGCTCTTCGAAGCCTTTTGCCACGCCGATAGGGCCCATGCCGCCGCTGACGGCTTGGATGAACCAATCAGGTGCGCGCCAACCCAGCTGCTGGGCGATCTCAAAAGCCATGGTCTTCATGCTCTCAACGGCAGCGATGCTTTTGATGCCGCGATCCACATACAGGCCGCGCTGCTTGGCGAAAGCATTAGCAACCACCTTAGTGTGGTCGTAGGTGCCAGTCACTTTGATGACTTCGCCGCCATAGAGCGCCGCCTCGCGCATTTTCTCGCCCGGCACCATGCTGGTCAGGAATGCCCAGAGTTTGATGCCTGCCCGCGCTGCAAAGGCCGAGTAGGCGATCGCCACGTTGCCTGTGGAAGCCACCACAGCCTCGCGGATGCCGCGCTCGCGCATGACGGAGATAGCGACCGAGGCTTGCCGATCTTTGAAGGAAGCCGTTGGGCCCTGGCGCTCATCCTTGATGTAGAGGTGCTTCAGGCCGAGCATCATGCCCAAATTGCGCGCATGCAAGAGCGGTGTGCCGCCTTCGCCCATCGTGACGATGTTTTGTGTATCGTAAAGCGGCAGCAGTTCATGATAGCGCCATAGCCCTGGCTCACGGGCTATCACTTTATCAACCCAGCCGCTGCGCTTCAGCGCCGCAAGGTCATAGCGCGCCCGCAGAATGCTCTCGCCGCACTGTGGGCAAGCGTTGACAGGCTGCTCATACGAGCCGATCCAATCGCAATAGGTGCATTGCAGCTCAATGCGTTTGCTTGATTTAGCCAAGGCGCTCACTCTCAACGACGCTGTGCGCGTCAAAAGTTAGACTCAGCCTAATGATAACAGCGATTCGCCAAAGGTGCAGGCATTCCTTCGCCAAATTTTTGTGAAAAGTGCAATAGCAGCGCTACAATCAAGGCAAAATCGCGCTCGCAGGTCTGGAGCAGTTGATTGATGAGCCTTCTACAGAAAATCGGTATCTTGATCTCGGCAACGTTGCACAGCATCGTGGATCGCGCGTTGCAGACGAACTCACTCGCTGTTTTTGACGAATACATTCGCCAAGCTGAGAACAGCATGAAGCTGCTCCAGAGCGCTTTAGTCGATCTAAAAGTCACTGTCAAGACGTTGCGCGCCAAGTACGATCAAGCGGCAGACGAAGCGGCGCGCCTAGACCTGCAAGTCGATCAAGCGCTCACAGCAGGCAAGGAATCGCTGGCGAAGGCGCGCATGGTGCGCCTGAACAGCCTGATGGAGATCGCCCAGACCTATAAGGCGCAGTACGAGCGTCAGAGCCACGCCTACAACCTGTTGACCGATATGGTGCAGATTCTGCAGAGCAAAGTGGACGTGCTGCAAGCGCAGCGCGATCAAGTTGCCACAATGCTGGAATTGATCAAGAGCAAGAACCTGGTAGCGCGCTCGATCAAGGATATCGAGAAAATTTCCGATTCCCACACGCGCCGAATCATGGAAGACGTGCGCGCACAGCTGGATACAGCCGATGCGCGCTTGGAGATGGCGACCAGTCGGCTCTCGGCTGAGATCGAGGCGCAAGGTGGCGATCTAGCCCTTGAGGCGCAGCTTGAAGAGCGCCGTCAGCGGCTCGGCCTGGCTTAGCGCACTTGACCGCTGGCCCAGTGCTATTGTAAAATACAGCTTCAGCGGGCGCTTAGCTCAGCTGGCAGAGCACTTCGTTTACACCGAAGGTGTCAGGGGTTCGAGTCCCTTAGCGCCCACAGCACGTCCCCGCGTTCACGGGGACTTTTCGTTAGAGGCAGCATGCGCAAACCGATTGTCGCCCTGGTTGGGCGCCCGAACGTAGGCAAATCGACCTTATTCAATCGCCTGATCGGCGAGCAGCGCTCAGTGACCAGTGAGATCGCCGGCACCACGCGCGACCGCATCTACGGCGACTCTGAGTGGCGCGGCCTGACTTTCACCCTTGTGGATACAGGCGGCATCGAAATGTATGAAAGGCACACCGATGCGCCGCCGCTCTCTGAAGCCAGCGCCGACTTTGTGCCGCAAATCCGCGCTCAGGCGCTGATTGCCATTCAGGACGCCGACGTCATCGTCATGCTGGTGGATGCCTCGCAGGGCATCACAGCCGCTGATCAGGAAGTTGCTGAGATTTTGCGTCGCACTCAAAAGCCGATTCTGATCGCTGCCAACAAAGCTGATAATGAAGCGCGCCGCACTGATGCCTTTGAATTTTACGCGCTCGGCCTCGGCGAAGCCGTCTATCCGATCAGCGCGCTGCACGGCACAGGCACAGGCGATCTGCTCGATGCAATTGTCGATTCTTTTCAGCAGGCACCTGCTGAAAAT
>RFIM01000309.1 GCA_003695215.1 Chloroflexota bacterium | reverse complement strand
GGCAAGAAGCTCTATGTCGCGCTGCTGGAGCCTATCCCGATCGAGGATACGCCGCTCTTGCTCGGTAGTATTCAGTACGCTGATCTGACGCGCCCTGAGCGCTTCGATGAGACGCTGCACAAGCTGATCGCCGCCCTGCGCGGCGAGCCGAGCGCGCCCGACGCGCCCAGCGCGGCCCAGTATCCGCGCCTGACGGGCGCCGAGAACGTTGACCGACGCTTGAGAGACCTGCCGCTCATAGGCCGTGAGACCGATCTCAAGCAGCTGCACGATCATCTCAAGACTCGCCAGCCGACTTTCATCCTCGGCATTGGCGGCGTCGGCAAGTCGCGGCTGGCCTATGAGATCGCTCGGCAGGGCCTGGATGGCGCCTACGGCGCTGTCTGGCACGTCTGCAGGGATGTGAGCGCGGTGGAAGGCCTGCACAATCTGTTGCGCGAACACTACAACAAGCCGCCTGAGACGCCGTTCAGGGACGTGCTGCGGCTCATCCAAGAGCAACCGCCGCTGATCGTGTTGGACAACGCTGATGCGCTCGAGGGCGGGCGTCAGGAGGCCTATCAGCGGCTCGTCGAGGACCTAGCGCGCCACGACGCCTATATCTTGATCATCAGCCGCGTGGCATGGCGCATACATTCCAAGAGAGAACACAGGCCCTTGGCTCTCTCGCTCGAGGCGGCGACCGCGATCGCGGCTGAGATGGCGCAACGCGAACAGCTGGAATTGCCCGAGGCAGACCTGCGCCAATTGGCTGAGCGGGCGCGTCGGCATCCGCGCTTGATCGAGTGGTCGCTCATGCAAGCCCGAGAGCGTCCGTTCAGCCGCATTTTGGATGAGTTGAGCGCTTTGCAAGGCAAGCGCATCGAAGAGGTGCTGAATGAGATGATCGGGCGGACGCTCGAGCAGATGCACCAGAGCGAGCCTGGAGGCGCGGAGGCGGCTGCGCTGCTCAAGCGGCTGAACGTCTGTCGCGGCGGCTTCACCTTCGCAGCGGCCCAGGCGCTACAGGGCGAGGCAGCCGCTTCTGATGCTGATGCGCTTGAGGATTCGCTGAGCCTCTTGATCAAGTGGCGCTTCATCAGCAAGGTCGATCGGGAGCGTTACGAGGTCTATCCGTTGGTGGTCGAGGTGATCGGCGAGGACGAGGCGGCTTATGCGCCGCACTGGGCGTATTACAAGCGCTTGGTGCAGCGGCACGACGCGCGCCAGGATTATAGCGGCCTGGCGGGCGATTTTGAGAACATAGCTATCGCTTTTGAGCGGCTGCGCGGGCGGGACGCTGTGGCAGCATTTTGGTTTGCTTCGGCTTGTTACAATTTCCTCCTGAATCGCGCTCGGGCCCGCTTGTGGGCGGATTGGATTCAGCGGTGCGCCACTTCCCTCGCCAATGCTAAAGATAGCTATTTGCGTTGCGCCATCCAAAACAACTTGGGCAGTGCCTACAGCGCTCTCGCCGCGCTAGAGGATAGAGCGGGCAACTTGGCGCGGGCGATCGCAGCCTACCGAGAGGCGCTGCGCTTCCTCACGCCCGAGTCCGCGCCGCTGGCTTACGCCATGACGCAGAACAACTTGGGGCTTGCCTACAAGGCCCTCGCCGCGCTGGAGGATAGGGCGGGCAACTTGGCGCGGGCGATCGCAGCCTACCAGGAGGCGCTGCGCTTCTGGGCGCCCGAGTCCGCGCCGCTGGATTACGCCGTGACGCAGAACAACTTGGGGACTGCCTACCACAACTTTGCCGCGCTGGAGGATAGGGCGGGCAACTTGGCGCGGGCGATCGCAGCCTACCAGGAGGCATTGCGCTTCTGGACGCCCGAGTCCGTGCCCTTGGCTTACGCCATGACGCAGAACAACTTGGGCCTTGCCTATCACAACCTTGCCGCGCTGGAGGATAGAGCGGGCAACTTGGCGCGAGCGATCGCAGCCTACCAGGAGGCGCTGCGCTTTTGGACGCTCGAGTCGGCGCCGCTGGATTACGCCATGACGCAGCACAACTTGGGCCTTGCCTATCACAACCTTGCCGCGCGGGACGATAGGGCGGGCAACTTGGCGCGGGCGATCGCAGCCTACCAGGAGGCGCTGCGCTTCCGCACGCCCGAGTCCGCGCCGCTGGATTACGCTATGACGCAGCACAACTTGGGCTTTGCCTACCGCGCCCTCGCCGAGCTGGAGGATAGGGCGGGCAACTTAGCGCGGGCGATCGCAGCCTACCAGGAAGCGCTGCGCTTCTGGAGGCGTAAGTCCGCGCCGCTGGCCTACGCCATGACACAGCACGGCTTGGGCCTTGCTCATCAGCAGGCAGGCGATCTCGAGGCGGCATGCGCCTGCTGGCGCCAGGCAGAGCGATACTATCGTCAGATGGGCGATAACGAGCGTGCAGAGGAAGTGCGACGCCTGCTTCAGAGGCATTGCAACGGCTGAGCGCGAGAACGTCTTGACGCGTCTCTTGCGGCTGATATACTCTAAGCGCATCACCTGAACTTGAGACGACGAGGCGCATCACGCATGGGCGATTTTGAGAACAAACCGCAAGAGAGGCTTGCGAGCGAAGCCGATTTTCTCGAGCTATTGCGCTGCCCTGTGGCCGTCCACTACACCGATCGCGGCGACGATCCTGGCAGGCTGCGCCTGGTGCGCGGCTGCTGGCTCGTGTGCGATGACTCGGGCTACAAGTATCCGATCGTGGACGGCATTCCGCGCATGCTGGTCGAGATCGGCGAGCGCTATAAGGACGTGCCTGAAGATCAATTGCCCGTGCCGCCGCCTGAAGCCTGAGTGACCTGCCGCTATGTGCCGCGTGGCTCGGCTGGCAGCAGCCTTCGCCTGCCTGATTGCGCTCGGCGCCTGCAGCGCCGCCCTAGAGCCAATTCTGCCCACGCCGCGCCCGACGCGCACGGCCTTGCCCAGCCCGACGCTGACTCACACGCCGCGCCTGAGCCCAACGCCCAGCCCAAGCCCGCGCCCGACCTTGCCGCCTGATATCAGCCCGACGCCGTTGCTGGGCAGCGTGCCGACGCGCCCTTCGCAAATGCCGACCGCCACGGCGCCGAGCCTGCCAATCAGCCTGATGCGCGTGGAATACTTCACTGCGGACGTCACGGCTGCTGCAGCTAACGAGGTGATCACGCTCTACTGGTCGGTGCAAGGCGTCGATGTGGCCACGATCTACCGTCTGGAGGATAGCGCTGAGGCGCTAGTGCGCGGCCAAGCTTGGCGCGTGCCGCGCAGCGGTTCGCTGCGTGTGGCTGTTCGCCCAAACGCAGATGGCTTGGCGCGCTTCGTGCTGGTGATCAGCAATGGTGTGGAAGAGATCGCCCAGGAAGTGCGCCTGACGGCCAGCTGCGCCGAAACCTGGTTCTTCGCGCCTGCGCCGAGCGATGCAGGCTGCCCGACGGCGCCAGCGGTGCGCAGCTTGGCGGTCTATCAGCCCTTCGAGCGCGGCGCGATGTTCTGGCTGGCTGAAAGCCGCACTATTTACGTGTTATACGCCGACGCCGAGGCGCCATCTTGGGCGGCCTTTGCCGATGAGTTCCGCGATGGGCAACCTGAGAGCGATCCGAGCCTGAGAGCGCCGGAAGGTCGGCTGCAGCCGATCCGCGGCTTCGGCTTGGTTTGGCGCAGCCGCGAAGCGGTGCAGCGTCGGCTTGGCTGGGCCACGGCGCCTGAGAGCGCCTTTGAGACAGAATTCCAGTCGGGCGCAGCTGCGCTGTTCCTGCGCGATCGCGAGGGCAAGCTGGTCGGCTTATACGGCGAAGGCGCGCGCTGGCGCAGCGCGCCTTAGCTAGCGGTGCGCGCCGCTAAGACGGCTGTGTGCGCATCCAAGATGCCGCCGCCTTGGGCTGCTTCGGGCGCGTTGGGCAGGCTGACGGCCGTGGCGCGCAAAATGGCGCGGATCGCGCTCGGGCGCAAGCGCGGACTGGCCTCAAGCATCTGCGCCACAACAGAGGTGGCAATCGCCGCGGCCACTGAAGTGCCGTCCACGTGCTGGTGCTGCGCATCGATGAGCTTGTGCTTGTGAATGCGCGCTTGCAAGGCATGGCGCTGCGCTTCGGTCTCTAGGGCGCACGGCAATTTGCCCAAGCGCAGATCGGCGCAGCCTGCCTTCAAGAGCGACTCGGCTTCGGCCTGCGTGCGCGCCTGCAACAGCGGCGCCAACCAACGCGCTTCGCGCGCCATCGTCGAATAGGGCAGAATCGGCGAGGCGATCCAGCGCGCTGCGGTCAGAATCTCGGGCTTGGGCGTGCCATCATAAGCAGTGCCATAGTTATGATGGTACAACTGCCAGCAGCGCATGTCAGTGGTGTTGTGGTCATCCACGCCGCCGACGGTCAGCGCTTCGGGCGCGCTGGCAGGCGGCAGCAGCTGCGGCTTGCCGCTATTGCCTGCAGCGCAGATGGTCAGCACGCCTTGGTCGTACAAGGCACGGATAGCGGCATAGAGCGGATGATCGGGATCGTCACAGGGAAAATCGCCGCCAACTGAGATGTTGCATAGCTTGATGTTATACTCGCGATGATGCTCGATCAGCCAGAGCAGGCCGCGCAGGATGTCATATTCCTTGATGTTGTTGTGGAAATCGCTGACTTTGATCAGCACGAGCTGCGCGCCATGCGCCAAGCCGCGATAGCGCCCTTGCGAAGTGCTGCCATCACCACAGGCGATCACGCTGGTCATTTGGCCGTGCCAGCTCATGGCGTGATCGTGGAAGAAACGCGCGCCGCTGAGGACTCGCCGCGCGGCGGCGTCCACATAGGCGAGGATGCGCCCGCGCAGATCAGGATGCGGATAGAAGCCTGAGTCCAGGAAGGCGATGACCACACCGCGCCCGCTGAAGTCGGTGTGTGCGCCAAGCCGCACCTGAATTGGCAAGACAGATGGCGGCTCGTCGGCGTGCGGGAAGTTAGCGCTGAATAAGGCCATGCAGCGCCTACAGACGCACCACACGCGCCTTGCTGGCATGTCCATTGCTCAGGACAGGCGCTGTGGCGTTGCGTGTATCCACAATCAGGTAGCTATGCTCGACGATCCACTGGTAATCATAGGCGGAGTGATTGGTGACGATCACTACGCAATCGGCGCTGCGCAGCCATTCAGCCGTCAGCTCGACGCGCTGCATGATCTTCTCATGCTCCAAACGCACGCTGGGCACGTGCGGATCGTGGTAAGTGACCATAGCGCCGCGTTCGCTGAGCAACTGGATGATGTCTAGGGCCGGCGATTCGCGCACGTCATCGACATCGCGCTTGTAGGCGACGCCTAAAATGGCGATGCGCGCGCCGCGCACGGCCTTGGCGTCGTCGTTGAGCGCCTCTGCCACTTTGCTGACTACATAGTGCGGCATCGAAGTGTTCACTTCGCTGGCCAGCTCGATGAAACGCGCTGTGTAGTTGAGCGTCTTGAGCTTCCAGCTCAAGTAGAGCGGATCGATCGGAATGCAGTGTCCGCCAAGGCCTGGGCCTGGATAAAATGGCATGAAGCCGAAGGGCTTGGTGGCTGCAGCGCTGATGACTTCCCAGACGTCCACGCCGAGCTTATCGCACATCAGGGCCATCTCATTGACCAAGCCGATGTTTACGGCGCGGAAAGTGTTCTCCAGCAGCTTGACCATCTCAGCTGTGCGCGCTGTGCTGACGGGCACGACCTGTTCGGCGATCGTGGCGTAGTAGGCACAAGCGACCTCTCGGCAGGCCTCAGTGAAGCCGCCAACGACTTTGGGCGTGTTCTTGACGCCGTATTCCTTGTTGCCTGGATCGATGCGCTCGGGCGAGAAGGCAATGAAAACATCCTCGCCGGGCTGCAAGCCCGCTTGGCAGATGCGCGGCACAAGGATTTCCTCAGTGGTGCCAGGATAAGTCGTGCTTTCCAGGACGATCAGCATGCCTGCATGGCTAATGGCGGCGACCGACTCGGTTGCGCTAGCGACGTAGGACATATCAGGGTCTTTGGTTTTGCGCAAGGGCGTCGGCACGCAAATGCTGACGGCATCTGCTTGGCGCAGTGCTTCGTAGTCGCTGGTGGCGACTAATTTGCCGCGCTGGACTAGCTCGACCACTTCTGCGCTCGAGATATCCGTGATGTAGCTCTTACCGTCATTGAGCTGATCGATCTTGCGCTGATCCAGATCGAGGCCGATGACCTTGAAGCCTGCTTGGCCGAAGGCGACCGCTAGAGGCAATCCGACATAGCCCAGCCCGATGACTCCGATCACAGCAGTGCGGCTGTGGATACGTTCGAGTAGCTGTTGCTTATACATAGAGATAGCTCGCTTTCGATCCTTGCCGCTTGATTATAACAGAGGTCTGTGCGGCTTCAACATCTGGTTTTGCCTCAAAGCAGGGAGCGCCAACTTGTTCAGTTGGCGCTCCCTGATCGGCAGACAGATCGGTTAGCTGGACTTGCGACCCCGACGGGGTTCGAACCCGCGATCTCCGGCTTGACAGGCCGGCGTGTTCACCGCTACACTACGGGGCCTGATCACACTTTGTGCAGCTGTGCCAACTATAGCAGAAGCGATTGGAGTGCGCAAGGGGCAATTTCTCGTCGCCTCAAAAGCCGATATCGTCGCCATTGTCACCGCCTTGGCCGCTGCCCGAGCCGCCACCGCCGCTTGAGCTACTGCCGCCTGCCGTTGGGCTTGGCCGCACGCCCGGCGGCAATGGCGTGATGGAAAGCACCACCTCGCAGCCGACAAACACGCGCACTTCTGCCTGATCGACCCACGCCTCAGCGTAGCTACCAAAGACGATCTTCCACCACTTCACACCATCAGCCGAAGTGAACTGCCCTGTCACAACGTACGGCACGTTCAGCTGTAGCCGATTCAGGATGCCTGAGCGCTTGTTGGGCATGCCATAGACGGCTGCGCCCGTCCGCCCTGAAGATTGCACCAGGCAAGGCGATAGCGTCGGCTCCAGCGTCTCAGTTGGCGTCGACGTCTCGGTTGGCGTCGGAGTCAGAGAAGGCGTCAGGGTCGGCGTTGGAGTTAAGGAAGGCGTCAGGGTCGCTGTGGCAGTTGGCGTGAGCGTAGCGGTCGGCGTTGGCGTGCTAGTGGCAGTGAAAGTTGGCGTCGGGGTATTTGTCGGCGTATCCGAAGGCGTGAGTGTGAAAGTCGGCGTCGGCGTGCTGGACGGCGTGAGCGTCCAGAGGGTGGCTGTTTGTGTCAGGCCTTCCTCGAAGATGGCGGTCTCGGCGACGATAGTGCTGGCAAGAGCTGCGATCAGCGCTTCAGCGCGCTGCGTTTCAAGCGCTCGCGCTCTGGCAGTCTCGGGCAAGTTAGGCGTCGGCGTGGCTGTGAAAGTCGGACTTGGCGTGAAAGACGGCGTAAAGGTCGGCGTGGCTGTGCGCGTTGACGTGGCGGTGTGTGTCGGCGTGCGCGTCGCTGTGGCGCTTGGCTCAGGGCTTGCTGTGGCGGTCGCACTCAAGGTCAAGGTCGGCGAGGGCTGTGCGCTAGCGGTTACCGTCAAGGCAAGCGCAGCCACGCGCTCTGCAGTGACTGTTGCGGCGAGATCTGAGTTGCCATTGTTGTTGGCCAGCAAAAAGCCAAGTATGCCGATCAGCAGGATGACGCTGATCCCGCTAAGCAAAGGCAAAGGCAGGCTGCGCCGCTTTACCTGGATAGGCGCCGCATCACCTATGACTGTGGCTTCCAGCGGCCCAGGCGCGCTAACTGAGGTGATTACAGGCAAAGGTGCCGTTGGCGTGCCTTCATCGAGTGCTGCGGGCGTGTGCAATGAGAGCGGCTTGCCCGTCAGCGCAGCCTCAAGGTCATCGGCAAGCTCCTGCGCGCTGCTGTAGCGATCGTCGCGATTTTTGGCGAGCGCCCGAAAGATGACCGCTTCCACTTGCACGGGCAGATCGCTGCGCAGTTTGGTCAGGCGCGGCGGCGGCTCGGTCAGGTGCTTGAACATCAAGCTGGCAGGCGTATCGCCTTGAAAGGGCAACTGCCCGCTGAGCATCTCGAAGACCATCAAACCGAGCGCGTATACATCCACGCGCAAATCCACTGGCTCGCCACGCCATTGCTCAGGCGACATATACGATGGCGTTCCCATAGCGATGCCCGTGCCCGTCACCAGTGTGGAGCTGTTATCCACTTTGGCGATGCCGAAATCGGTTAGAACGGCGTTACCCGCGCTATCGAACAGCACGTTCTGTGGCTTGAGATCGCGGTGAATCACACCGCGGCTGTGCGCCAGCGTCAGCGCTGAGGCGATCTGCGCCGTAATGCGGCGCGTCTCATCAACTGAGAGCGCACCTTGCTTTCGCAGACGATCGGACAGGCTGCCGCCAGGCAACAAACGCATCGCAATGTAGACAATGTCGCCCTCTTGACCATACTCGTAGATGGTCATGATGTGTGGATGATCCAACTGGGCGACCAAATGCGCCTCGCGGCGGAAGCGCGCTAGAAAACCTTCCGACTCGGCAAGCGAAGCCTTCATGACCTTGATCGCCACTTCGCGCCCAAGATCGACCTGCCGCGCACGGTAGACCACAGCCATGCCGCCTTTACCCAGCACCGAGAGAATCTCGAACTTGCCCAGGCGGCGCCCAGTTAAATCTGACACTGCGAGGAAGTCCCTTCTGCCTACGCGCTCTGGACTCACTATACCACAGAATCGCGCTGCGCTACTAAAAAACAGCTACCCTACGTTTGGTTGCCGCTGCCAACAGGCTCTCGCCAAGCGCAAGGCTCTGCGCTATGATTGAGAACGCCATTTCTTAAGTCCAGAGGCTGATCGTGAAATTTTTGAATCGCACGCTCCTGGCCTGCTCGCTGTTGGGCCTGATCGTCATCGCGCTGAGCAACGTCGAGAGCGCTCACAGCCAAAGCGGCGCCATCCCGACCAACACACGCCGCCCGACACACATGCTGATCGTCACCAACACGCGCCGCCCATCGGCCACGCCGTCGCTGACCTTCACGCCATCGCTCACAGCGACGCTCACGCCCACACCGACTTTGACGCCCACGCCAACTGTCATCGGTCCGATCACCTACCCTGAGAACATCAATCCGCTGACAGGCTTGCCCTATCCCAGCGAGGAAGCGCGCAATCGGCGCAATTTGATCGTCAAGATTTCCAACTATCCTTACCTAGTGCGTCCGCAGGCAGGCCTAGATAAAGCGGATATTGTCTACGAATATGAAGTTGAAGGCGGCGTGACGCGCTTTGCGGCGATTTACCGTTCGCAGGGCGCCGAGCACGTCGGCTCAATCCGCTCTGGGCGCCTGCTCGACCTCGAGCTAGTGGTGATGTATAACGCGCTGTTCGCCTACAGCGGCGTCAATGACGCCATCAAGGCGATGATCGGCGAGGCTGAATGGAAGTATCAGACGCTCACGCCGCAATTCGGCGATAACTGCCCGCCTTTTTGCCGCTTCCCTAAACCTGGCATCCCTTTCGAACACACGCTCTTCGGCAATACCTTCCAAATGTGGGAGCTCGCCACGCGGCGCAACGTCAATCAAGGCTATATCGCGCGCGGTTTCGCCTTCGATGAAAAGCCCGATCCAAACGGCAAGCCAATCAAGGATATCTACATCAAGTGGTACGGCGATCAGGATGCGCGCTGGCAATACAATCCCGTTGATGGCAAGTACTACCGCTGGAATACCGGCTACCCGCACGTGGATGCCATCACGGGCAAGCAACTGAGCGCGGATAACATCGTGATTGTGCAAGCCGAGCATATCGATCGCCCTGATATCTATGAGAGCGAGAGCGGCGCTAAAACAGTCGAGATTCAGCTCTGGGGCAGGGAAAAAGCTATTGTCTGCCGCGATGGGCTGTGCTACGAAGGCTACTGGATTCGTGAGAACCGCGAACGCTACGGCACTGCGCTAGCGCTCTACTACGCTGATGGCAAGACGCCAATCAAGCTGAAGCCTGGTCAGACCTGGATCGAAGTAGTGCGCTGCTGCAGGATGTTCGGCGTCGAGCTGCGCGAAGATTATGTGGATGCGCTTGCCACGGCCACCTTCGCTGTTGCCACTGCCACAGCCCGCGCGCCGATCTTGCCGCCTGAAGCGCTCACCCAGCAAGCCCTGATCGGCGACCAGACCGTCACTGCTAGCGCTGCAACCGCTCAATGGCGTCAAAATCCAACCTTGACGGCTGCGCCTCTGCGCGGCACGCTCACACTGACGCCGACGCCACGCTCGGTCGGGCAGCTGCCCTAAGGCGCCTCAGCGCGGCGCCCTCAACTGTGCTTAACTGAGTTGGCGATAAGAAAGGCTTGCGCATGGCGCCGCTCACGGGCATGATCGCACTAAATCTAACAATCGAGATGGATTGTGATGCAGCCTAAAATACCTCAGATGAAATTCCTCGCGCCGATCATCCTCGTGCTGCTTCTGAGCGCTTGCAGCGGCAGCTCCGAAGCGACGCGCATCGTGGAAGCCGATAACATCTCGCTGCGCGCTACGCTCAGCTATTATCAAGCGCTCGATCCAACCATGACGGCGCAAGCAAATATCTGGACAAGCCAGATCGCCACGCTGCAGGCTGATTTGAATCAAGCGCGCGAGCAAGTCACCCGCCTGACTGTCCAGATGAACACAGGCGCTGTTGGCGTGCCGCCTGTTGCCGCGCCGACAACCGATCCCAATAGCTTTGCGACCATCAACACGCCCGCGCCCTTAGATTTCTCCTCGGCTGCTGTTGGCGCGCCCACGCCGATTGGCGTTGCAGCCGCCTCTGCTAATACGCCGCTGCGCACCTCCAGTGGCATGATCATCGAGCGCGTAGTGACGGCACGCGGCATGAACAACGCTGATGGCTGCCCTGTAGATGAAACCAATGCCTTCAGCACGTCCGATAGCCGCGTCTGGGTGATCGCTGTGGTGCGCAACTACAAACGCGGCACGACCTTCAGCGCGCAGTGGCAGGGCAACAACCTTGAGGAAAGCTATCAGTGGACGGCGAATCAGAGTGGCGCGCAAATCTGCGTCCATTTCTACTACGAGATCAGCTCGCTAACGCCAGGCAACTATACTGTCACCTTCAGTGCACAAGAGAGCAACGGCGAGCGCGTCCAGAGCTTGCCGCTCGCCTTCATCGTGCGCTGAGCCTAGCGCGCTCACCCACTTTTCAGCCATCGCTTACGGATCATTTATAGACTTTGTCATACATAGCCTGCTATGATTAAGCGTAGGTGATCTCGAAGGGATGTGGAGCTGAATCGGCTATGCAGACACAACAGGAAATCGCACGTCGTTTCCTCGAACAAGCCTATCGGCAACAGCTCTCAGGCGCTGTGGAGAGCGCGATCAAGCTCTACCGTGCGGCGCTCGAAATGCATCCGACGGCTGAAGGGCATCGCCAACTGGCTTCTGCTTACAGCCAGCAAGGGCGCTACGAAGACGCTGTTGATGAGTGCATGTCGGCGCTAGAGCTGAATCCTGAGTATGGCGAGGCTTACAACGATCTTGGCGTCTATTTGATGGCAATGGATTGCTACGAATCGGCGATCACTTGGTTGGAGAAGGCGATCGCCTTGCCCGATTATGCCAATCGCGCTGAGGCCTACTTGAACCTAGCGCGCGCTTATCAGCACTTCGGTCAAACCTTCAAGGTACTGCAGACTCTGCGCGAGGCGTGGCAGCGCGAGCGCGATTTGCGCGCCTTGAACGCTTATCAACTGCTCTTGGGCAGCCTGAACTGAACCGCTGACTGCAAGGCGGCGCGCAGCCGCCTTTTGTTTTCCGCGCCAAGACGCTAGAATTCAGTGCGTTCACCACAAGGAGCGCAACCTGTGCCATTGCCACGCAGCCTACTCTTCTGGGCAGTCCTGATCGGACACTTGACCAATGACATCTTCATGAGCATGGGACCGGTCATGCTCGCTTTTGTTGGCACGCATTTTCTGGGCGCCAACGCGGCTGCTATCGGTTTGGCCATCAGCCTGCGCGAGATCATCGGCGCCACTGCACAGCCGTTCTTCGGCATCCTGACGGATCGCACAGGCGGACGCTGGCTTGCGGCGCTGGGCGTCGCCTGGACTGCCTTGAGCATGTCGGCAGCGCTTGTGGCGGCGCTCTCTGCCAACGGCCTGCTCACGCTGATCTTCTACTGCTCAGCGGCGTTAGGCAGCGCTGCCTTTCATCCTGTCGGCACGATGTACGCGGCGAATGCGCAACAGAATCGCTCAGCGCGCAACAGCAGCCTGTTCTTCCTATTCGGTCAGATCGGCCTAGGCACTGGGCCAGC
>RFIM01000042.1 GCA_003695215.1 Chloroflexota bacterium | reverse complement strand
GGCAACTTGCCTGCGGCTTCAGCCAAAATATCGCCGATCAGGGCGTGCTGCACATCGCCGATCTCAGCCAGCTGACGGCGCAAACGCGCCGCATCTAGGCGCTTGTGCTGGCTCTCTGTGGCCAGGTCTTCTAACAAATTGGCTTCATCGACGATCAGGCGCGTGAAAGGCGGCAAAAGCGGATCGTGCCCGTGAATTTCAGCCGCCAAGGTGCCGTGATCGGCGAGGATCAAGTGTGCCTGAGCCGCCAACTGCCGATCGCGCTGCATCGGGCAACGCCCGCCCATCTGGCTTTGGCAGCGATCAGCGGTACAGCTCTCAGCCTCAGCGCTGAGCTGCTCCCAGGCTGAGTATTCGGCGCTGCCGCGAATAGAAGGCTGTGGCGCGCTGACGGCACCGCCTTCGGCTAACCAAACTAGCGTTTTCGCCAATAGGCGCAGTTCATCAATATTCTGCGCGCCTTGCCGTCTGAGCGTCTGTAGCCGTGATGGGCAAAGATATGCGGCGCGTCGGTGCAGGAACTGAGCGCGCAGGGCAGGGTAGCGCGCTCGCAGCGCGGGCAGATCGCGCTCTTGCAGCCGTTGCCGCAGCGCCTCGCTGCCATAGGTGATGACCACAGGCTCAGCCTGCTGCAATGCCCAGCGCGCTGCCAGCTCAAGGTAGGGCGGCGCATCTGAAGGGTTAGGAGCGAATTCATACATCAGGAACTGAGCCGATTCGAAGGCGCTGAGCAGCGGCGCTGCAGGTTCGGCTGCCAGCGGCGGCAGTGTGGCCAGCGGCAGCAGCGGCGGCTGCTCTAACGCTGCCTGAAAAGCGCCTGAGATCGGATCGTCGTGCGCGGCGGCTTCAGTGGCGCGCTCGTGCAGCGCAGCCTCAAAAGGTAACACACCGCGCCAAGCCAACGGCGCTGCCAGCTGCGCGATCTCGCGCACTAAACTGAGCGGCAAGCTCAGCAGCTTCTGCCATAAAGCGTAGTAGAGCCTGCCACTGGCGATGGCGTCGGTCAGCGCGCGGTGATAATCGCCTTCAGGCGCGATGTTGAAATGTTGCATCAGCGCATTTAAGTTATAGCGGCTGGCTTTGGGCAGAAGGACAGAAGCCAGCTCGTAGGTATCAGCGGCTTTGTGCTCTGTGAAGAGCTTGTGCTTGTTCAAAAAGCGCAGATCGAATTCAATGTTGTGACCGACCAGAACTGAATCGCCAACGAAAGCTTGCAAGCGCGGCAGAACATCGGCCAGCTTTGGCGCGCCGATCATATCTTCGTTGCGAATGCCTGTGATATCGGTCACATGCGCAGGGATGGTCACCATAGGGTTGACCAGCGTGCGGTAGGTCTCGATGAGCGCGCCATCGCGGAACTTGGCAGCGCCGATCTCGATGATGTGCGCGTCAGCGGCATCCAGACCTGTGGTCTCAAGGTCAAGGGCGACAAAGATACCGCGCATGACGACTCTTCCAATTCTAGCCGAGCGAGAGCGCGGCTGTAGCTTGAACTTGCGGCGCAGTATAGCATGAAGGCGGCTTTGCGGCAAAAACTGTAGGCCGAGCATGCAGCTTGCGCGCTCTTGCGTTACAATGAGAGAGCAGTAACGCACCTTCACAAGCACGTTGAGGATACTGGCTATGCCTTCGACTCAGGAACAGATCAAAGCTCTGCGCGACGCCAAAGTGCGCGAGACGCTTGGCGAGTTGGCGCCCATCTGGCTAGTCTACGAGGAATTTCGCCCGCGTGAGGATGCGATCATTTTCAACCTGGTCTATAACGATCCGTCCTATGGTTGGATGAATCGGCGCTTCAAATATGATGGCTTTAACGACGTGTTGTATCACATGGGTTGGCGCTTGCTCAGCGAGGCGGAACAGCTGGAGATCGTCGAGAAAGAGCCTTACATCGACGGTGAAGTGGCGCTTCACGTCAAGAATGCACCACAGTACCGCACAAGCAGCAGCGCGCCTGTGCCGCGCTAGCACAGCACTTGCAACACGCGATCTAACCCTGCTTGATCCTGATGAATGCTGATCTGCGCCGCTTGGCCGAAGGCTTCCTGCGCGGCAGTCAGCGCGGCTGCGCCCTGATCGGCGCCGACCTCCAGCAGCAACAAGCCTGGCTTGGCCAGGCGGCTAGGCGCCTGCTGCAAAAGCCGCCGAATCAGCGCCAAGCCGTCGCTGCCGCCATCTAACGCGATAGCAGGCTCAAACTTAGCGACTTCCAGCACATCTAGCGCCGCTGTGGCGATGTAGGGCAAGTTCGCGCAGATCACCGCGAAGCGGCCGCCAATGCCTGAGAGCAGATCGCACTGCACGTAGCCCAGGTTCGGGAAAGCGCGCCCGTTGATTTGCGCTACTTGTAGCGCCGCGCTTGAAATATCAGTGGCTAAGATGCGCGCTACTGGCAGGCGCCCTGCTAGTGCCACAGCAATGGCGCCGCTGCCCGTGCCGACGTCCACAATGCGCAGCCGCGGATCGTTTTGCCTGCCCTGCGCGTGTATCCAGGCTAAGGCGCGTTCTACAATCAGCTCGGTCTCTGGCCGCGGGATCAGCACGTGCGGCGTGACGACCAAATCGCGGTCGAAGAAGGCGCGCCGCCCTAGGATATAAGCCGTGGGCATGCCGCGTCGGCGCAAGGCGATCAGTTTGGCGTAGGCAATGGCTTGCTCAGCGCTGAGCGCGACCTCGTCATGGGCGATCAGATATTCGCGCCGCTGCTCAAGCAAATGCGCCAGGATCAGCTGGGCATCAAGGCGCGGCGCGCCGCTGTGGCCCATCAATTCTGCAGTAGCAGCATCAAGCGCAGCCCGAATTGTGCGCGCCTGCCTCAGCTCAGTCCTCATCAGTTGTGGCGATGCGCTGCATGCCCATACCGAGCTTTTCCGCTTGCTCGCGCGTGGCTAGCTCGTCAATGAAGGCGTCGATCTCGCCGTCGAGGAAAGCCGCTAAATTGTACATGGTCTTGCCGATCCGATGATCGGTCACGCGATTTTGCGGAAAGTTGTAGGTGCGTATCTTCTCGCTGCGCTCGCCTGTGCCAACTTGGCTGCGCCGCGCTGAGTCTTGTTCCTGGCGTTGGCGCTCAACCTGCATCTCATATAGCCGCGCGCGCAGGATATTCATCGCCTTGATGCGATTCTGCAGCTGCTTGCGCTCATCTTGCACGTCCACCACAATGCCTGTGGGAATGTGCGTCAAGCGCACGGCCGAATCAGTCGTGTTGACCGACTGCCCGCCTGCGCCCTGCGAACGCCGCACTTCGAAAATCACGTCCTTGGGATCAATGTGCACGTCCACTTCGTCCATCTCAGCGAGCACGGCCACGGTCGCTGTTGAAGTGTGAATGCGCCCTTGGCTCTCAGTGATCGGCACGCGCTGCACGCGATGCACGCCCGACTCATACTTCAGGCGCGAGAAAGCGCCGCGCCCTTTCACAAAGACTATGACCGTGCTATAACCGCCAATGCCCGATTCATTGGCGCTCAGAATCTCGGTCTCCCAGCCCTTGCTCTCAGCGTAGCGCATGTACATGCGCAGCAAGTCGGCGGCGAACAAGCCCGCTTCTTCGCCGCCTGTGCCCGCTCGAATCTCAAGGATGACGTTCTTCTCATCGCGTGGGTCTTTGGGCAAGAGCAAGCGCTTCAACTCAGCCTCAAGCGCCTCGATCTGCGCCTCAAGGCTGGTTATTTCCTCGCGCGCCATAGCGCGCAGCTCAGGATCGCGCTCGGATTCAAGGAGCGCTTGTGCCTCGGCGCGTTGCCGCTGCGCGCGCTGATATTGCCGATAGGCCTCGACAATTGGCTGCAGTTCAGCGCGCTCCTGAGCTAAGGCTGCCACTTTGCTGTAATCGCTCAGGATCGCGTTATCAGCCAGCGAGCGCTCGATCGCTTCATAGCGCGCTGCAATGCCATCTAGCTTATCAAACATGGGTGTTCCCACTGGAAAGGAGCTGATTCATGCCGATATTGTAGCACGCTTTGGCTGAGAGCGGGATAGCGCAAGTTTGGCGCCGCTAGGCTTGCGCCAAGCGCGCTTGCCAGGCTTGGTAAATCTCCTCAAAGACCATGTCGAGCGTCTTGGTGATATCCCAGTTTGGATAGTGCGCGCGCATTTTGCTCAGGTCAGAGATGTAGCAGATATGGTCGCCTGAGCGCGGCTGATCCACATACTCATAGCGCATCGGCTTGCCGCTGAGCGCCTCGATCCGCTTGAAGGCCTCTAGGATCGACGTTGTGTTCGCGCGCCCGCCACCTAAGTTGTAGACTTCGGCCACGCGCGGCGCCCGATAGAATTCCTCGATGAAGCGCGCTACATCGTAGCTGTGGATGTTATCGCGCACTTGCTTGCCCTTGTAGCCATAGATGCGATAAACGCCGCCCGTCACATTGACTTTGATCAGGTAGCTCAAAAAGCCATGCAGCTCGACGCCTGAGTGATTCGGGCCCGTCAGGCAGCCGCCGCGCAGGCAGCAGGTGCGCAGGCCGAAGTAGCGCCCGTATTCCTGCACCATGATATCGGCCGCCACTTTGGAAGCGCCGAAGATCGAGTGCATGGATTGATCAATGCGCATATCTTCACGAATGCCGTTATAGTCCTCAGGGCGCGCATAGTCCCAGCGCGTCTCCAGCTCTACCAGCGGCAATTCGTTCGGCGCATCGCCATAGACCTTGTTGGTTGAAAGGTAGACGAACACAGTCTCAGGTGAATGCAGGCGCGTCGCTTCCAGCAGGTTGAGCGTGCCGACCGCATTCACGTCAAAATCATCGAAAGGACGCTTAGCTGCCAGGTCGTGCGAAGGCTGCGCAGCCGCATGCACTAGCAGGTCAGGGCGCAGCGCTGCAATGGTCTCCAACACCAGGCGCCGATCCCGAATATCAACCTCGTGGTGCGTGAAATCGCGGCAGGTCTCGATCAAGCGCCGCTGATTCCAGCGCGTATCGCCGCCCGCGCCGAAGAAATCAGCGCGCATGTTGTTGTCCACGCCGTGCACCTCCCAGCCGAGCGCATCAAAGTAAGTGACGACCTCAGAACCGATCAAGCCACTAGAGCCTGTCACTAGCAGTTTAGGTTTGGCCATGCTTATGAGAACCTCTCAGAAGGACTTCATACGCCACATGACTATATAGCGCGCTCGCCTATGTGGCAAATTGACAATAGACTGCCTTTCCCAAAGGACTTTATAGTGGATCATAGCAGGCTTATGACGCTATTGAGATTTAGTATCATAACCTGAAGAGAAAACGTCCTCTGAGAAAGGATGATGGCTATGTGTTCACCTAAAGTGATGCGCAGCGTGCAGGAGCGCATTGAGCGCGAAGGCCTGCCGAGCCTGAGTCGGCGGAATTTTCTGCAGCTGGGCGCTGTGAGCGCGCTGGGCGCCTTGGCTACCTCGATTCTCAGGGCGAATGGCGTGGCGCGCGCCAGCAGCAACGTTGAGGTGATCGATCTCTCGCACGTCTTCGGCACCAATATCCCGACCTACCTGCCTGATGAGAAGCCGAAACGCGAGGACTACGTGACTGTCGAGAAAGACGGCTTCTATATCCAGCGCTGGACGTATACCGAGCATGCTGGCACGCACGTGGATATTCCTGCCCATTTCATTGCCAAGGCCACAACTGCTGATGTGTATCCTGCTCAGCAGCTGGTTGGGCAAGCGGTCGTGATCGATATCACTGAAAAAGCGGCACGCGAGGCGGACTCAACGCTGGACATGGGCGATGTCATGGCGTGGGAGCGCGCTAACGGCAAGATTCCTGAGGGTGCTATCGTCTTCATGTATTCAGGTTGGGATTCGCGCTGGAGCGACCTATTGGCTTTCCGCAACGCTGATGCCAACGACGTGCAACACTATCCGGGCGTCAGCGCAGAAGCGGCGGTCTTTTTGATCGAAGAGCGCAAAGTCAAAGGAATCGGCGTGGATACACTCAGCCTGGACTTCGGCGCCTCCACGACTTTCGATGCGCATTACGCCATTCTGGGGCGCGAATGCTTCGGCATCGAGAATGTGGCTAATCTAGCGCAGATCAAGGGCCGCGAGGCGATGGTGGTCGTTGGCATGCCGCGCTGGGAAGAAGGCTCAGGCGGGCCAGCGCGCGTGCTGGCGTTGGTCTAGGGCAGGCGCGCACAGGCATCAAGCAAAGCCTGGCGTGTGGTGAGGAAGCGCATTTGCTCCAGCCAGGCGCGCAGAGAAGGCGCGTGGCGGCGCAGCGCAGCCACTGACGGTCCGATAGGATCGGCGCCGCCGGCGCCGCCGCCGCTTGGCGATTGGTAGCCGCCGTAGAAGGCGAAAAACGCCTGATTGATGCGCCTGTAGAAGTAGCCGTTCTGAGCGAGGAGCTTGCGCTGCGCCTCCATGAAGGCCTCGGCTTCTGCGATCTGGCCTTCTGCCAGCAGAGCATCCACGCGGCGGCGCGTCGCATCTAGCACGGCAGCTGCATCGAAAGGCCGCGGCAAGCGCGGATCAGGTGTGGCCGTCGGCATGGGCGTGGCGCTCAGGGCCGCGTCCATTGGCGGCAATAGGCGCAGCACTTGTGGAAAGGCGCTGTAGTAGCGCTCGACCACTTTCCGCCCAACTTCCTTGCCAAACAGCGAAGCTGTCGTCTCGTTGATGATCCACGTCTCCGAAGTGCTTGCGTAATCCCAGCCAAGCGGGAAGAAGAGCAGGTAGTGATGCGCCCATTCATGAGCAACCGTCTCGATTAGGAATGGCGCGTGCCAGGTCTGAATGACCATGCTCGGGAAGAGCGCCAAGCCGCCAATCGGCGTGATCAGCGCCGAGACGTCCAGCTCAGCCTCCAAGCGCGCCTCAAGCGCCGAGATGGCCTCAGGCGGCAGGTGATTTAGGTTGACCGTCAGCTCACGCACGATCCGATCGCGCGGCGAGATGACCAACAAAGCGGGCAAAGCTGTGAAGCGCGCCGAGACAGGCGGAAAGACTTCGCCAAATAGCGTAAAACCTTCCTCGCGCAGCACAGCCGCCACCTGCGACTCGATGATAGCCTCGGCGAGCGGTGTCTCGCGAGCAACTTGGGCTGCGAGCGCATCGCGGCGCGCGATCAGCGCCGTCAAATGCGCCGCACCATTGCTCAGGGCACGCTCAAGATCGCTGTTGAGCGTCTGCAGCTCCGCTACACGCGCGAGATGCTCGACCACAAAAGCTGAGCGCGCCGACTCAGGCATGAAGATGGTCGGATCGGCGTGAGCTTGACCGAGCTTGGCGCCGATCGCGCCGACCAGCCAGGCGACATAGTTGTAGAGCGCATCTTTAGCGTAACCAAGCACGCGATCCGAGCGCGTGTTGGCAGGCGGCGTATCGCCAGGCACGATGAAGGCGAAAGCAGCCGCAAAGGTGAGCAGCGCAAGCCGTATCAAGATTTTGCTGACCACAGCGCGAAAGCGACGCATGGCTCAGCCTGCAGGGCGCAAGTCTTTGATATTGAGCTCCAGCGCTGGCTCGCCATTCCACTCGTTCAGCACGATCTGGAAAGCGATGTCTAGCACTGGCGGCAAGGTTTCGGCATATTTGCCGAAGTTGAAGGCGATCGCCTTGACGACGCGCTCGCCATCAGAGAGCCTGAGCTGCAAGTGCGCCGCATCTGTGCCGACGGCGCGCGCGCTCAGCACGCGCAAGTTACGCGCACAAAAAATCGGCTGCGGAAAGCTGTTGCCACACGGCTCAAGCGCTTGAAGCGATTCGTAGAGATCGAAGCTGAGCTGATCCAACTCAAGCTCAGCATCGATCTCCAAGGTCGGCTGCAAGGTGCGTCCGCCGAGCTGCGCGGCAGCGATTGCTGTCAGGCGCTCGCGGAAAGCGGGCAAATTTTCATTGTAAATGGTGAAGCCTGCTGCCTGCGCGTGCCCGCCATGCCGCACCAACAGGTCTGCGCATGCGTCTAGCGCCTCAGTGATGTTGAACTCAGGGATGCTGCGGCAGGAGCCGTGACTTTCTGCCTGGCCTTGATGCAAGATGACCGACGGACGGTAGTATTCTTCGGTCAAGCGGCTGGCCACTAAGCCGACTACGCCTTGAGCGAAGGCAGAGTCGGCGGCGAAGATCAACGGCGCGTCTGAGTCGAGCGCGGCGATCTTGCGGGCATGCTCCTGCAGCGCGCGCGTCAGCTCTTGACGGCGCGCATTCAGGCGATTGAGTTCAGCGGCGCGCTCTGCAGCTTCAGCTTCGTCTTCAGCCATCAGCAGCTGATAGGCTTTCATGGCGCTCTCCAATCGGCCTGCTGCGTTCAGGCGCGGCCCAATGGCGAAGCCGATGCTGGTCGCGTCCACAGCCTCAGGCGCGATGCCCGCCGCTTTTAGCAAGGCACGCACGCCAGGCCGACGTGCCTGGTGCAACGCAGCAATGCCGCGCAGCGCCAAAGCGCGATTCTCAGGGCGATTGAGCGGCACCAAATCGGCGACCGTGCCAATGGCGACCAGATCGAGCAGATCGGACTCTTGCAAAGGCAGCGGGCGCTTATCAGCCTCACGCGCGATTTTCAAGAGCGCCTGCGCCAAGCGAAAAGTGACGCCGACGCCTGCCAGCATGCTCTCGCCGCTTTGGCAAGCAACTTGCTTTGGATTGATGACGGCGAGCGCAGGCGGCAGCTCAGGGCCGACGGAGTGATGATCAGTGATGATCATATCTAAGCGGTGCGCGTTGGCTGTTTGGACTTCGCGAACTGAGCGGATGCCGCAATCGACTGTGATGCACAGCTTGAAGCCGCGCCGCGCCAAGCCGATCAAGGCGGCATCGTTCAGGCCGTAGCCTTCATCCACGCGATGCGGAATGTACGGCTGCACGTCGGCGCCAAGCGCGCGCAGCACGCTCACTAGCAAGGCAGTGCTAGTGACGCCGTCGGCGTCAAAATCGCCGTAGACGACGATCTTCTCGCCTTTGCGGATGGCATGGCGAATGCGCGCCACAGCCTTGGCCATGCCGTGCAATTTGAAGGGATCGCCGTTAACAGGATCGCCGCGCAGGAAGGCTTCGGCTTCTGCAGGCGAGCGCCAGCCGCGCTGATGCAAAATTTGCGCCAGGATCGGATGCAAGCTGGCAAAGGGCGCCAGCTCATGCGCAGAAGGTTTTGGTGGAAGGCGCCAGCGCTTTGGTTTCAGCATAGCTGAAGTCTACCAAGCCTGAGGCGAGCGGGCAATCCGTGGCGGATAGGAATAGACTTGCCAAAGGCGCCAAAAATTGTGGTATACTTGGCATAACGTTGGCTAGTAACGAGTTGCGTATGAGTCCGTCGTTTTACCTAAGATACCACGTCCACTATGTATACCGCTTCTATCAGCGCGCCACAGGCTCCGATAGCCTGATCGATCACTGACTGCCTCAAGCTAACTTTCAACCCGATACGGTCGGTCACACACGCTCTGTACGCTGCAATTGGCAGCGGCATGCAGCGCGTGCGGCTTGCCATTCCTGAGTCTCGTCCGTCTCTGAGTTGCGCATAAGGTGAAGACAAGACCTAGATGTGATACTAAACGAGGTTTTTATGAACGTCCCAATGCAACGGCGCACGGCGATGCGCCTGAACGTAGCCTTTGCAGCTATGATCGCCGCTGCCGCTTTATGGGGAAGCGGCACCGCCCTCAGCAAGTACGTGCTGGACCACATACCCCCGCTCACGCTCGTCTTCTTCGAATTGTTCGCCAGCTGCAGTGTCCTGTGGCTCTTATTCCTCTATTCAGGCAAGCGTAGCCGCGTGAATCGGCGCACTGTGCGGCACGCTTGGGCAGGTATTCTCGATCCAAGCCTGACTTACCTGTTCTTCGCGCTCGGTCTGAGCCTGACTTCTGCCAGCAGCGCCACGCTGATCATGGCGAGCGAGCCTGTGATCGTGATTGGCTTGGCATGGCTGCTGCTGCGCGAGCGCATTCCGCCACACTTCCATCCAATCATCGCCGCAGCGGTCATTGGCACGCTGCTCATCACTTTGAGCGGCACCGATGAAGGCGTGCCGACCTTGCTGGGCGATATTTTCGTGCTGCTAGGCACTGCTAGCACAGCCTTGTATACCATTGTCTCGCGCGCCAGTGCGCGCCAAATGCCGCCCTTGCTGCTGGCCATGCTTCAGCAGACTTGCGGCTTATTTTTCATCATGGCGCTGATGCCCTTTGAGTGGCTGAGCCTTGGTTTGCCCGAGCTGAGCGCGGTGCCGCTCTACGTCTGGCTTTTGATCGGCCTAGCAGGCGTGACGCAAGGCGCTCTAGCGCTGTGGCTATATCTACGCGCCTTGAAGGTGATCCCTGCCACGCAAGCAGCGCTCCTGCTCACGCTCATCCCGATCTTCGGCGTGAGCAGCGCTGCGCTGCTGCTGGGCGAGCAGCTGACGTGGTGGCAGTTGGTTGGCGGCGCGCTGATCTTAGCAGCGCTACTCTGGTTGCGCGCCAAAGAAGCCGCGCTCATCGCGAATCAAGAGCGTCTCTCAGCGTCGGTGACTACATCGTAGAAAGTTGGCAAGGGCAAGGTCGGCGTGCTGCTGTAGACGACAGTGCGAGCCAGCCGTGCTTTCGCGCGCGCCAAGCGCGCCGAGTCGTTGGCATGCAGCGTGAAGAGTGGCTCACCTGCCGTGACATACTCGCCAACTTTCTTATGCACTAGCACGCCGACAGCATGGTCGATCGGATCGCCCTTGCGTTCGCGGCCAGCGCCTAGCTCAACAGCCGCCATGGCGACGTCCAGCGCGTTTAGCTGTTCCACATAGCCCGAGCGCGGCGCAGGGATGCTCTCGACCAGTTGCGCTTGCGGCAACAAGCTCGGATCGTCCACTTGGCGTACATCGCCGCCTTGCGCAATGACCAGCTCGCGGAATTTGGCGAAGGCGCTGCCGTTGCGCAGCGTCTCAGCTGCTTCGGCCATGTACTCAGCCAGCGCGTACTCAGGCTCATCGCCTTCAGGATGCCGCGCCAAGCGCAGCATCTGCGCCGCAATGGCAAGGCAATGCTCGCGCAAATCTCTCGGCCCGCCATCTTGCAGGCAGGCGATTGCCTCCTTGACTTCCAGGGCGTTGCCAACGGCCGCGCCAAGCGGCTGATTCATATCCGAGAGCATGGCGATTGTGCGCTTGCCGACGCTGGCGCCGATCTGGACCATCAGCAGCGCCAACTGCTTCGCCTGCTCAATATCGGTCATGAAGGCGCCAAAGCCGACTTTGACGTCCAGCACAATCGCATCGGCCCCAGCTGCGATCTTTTTGCTCATGATGCTGCTGGCGATGAGCGGCAAGCTGTTGACCGTTGCTGTCACGTCGCGCAGCGCATAGAGCTTGCCGTCAGCAGGCGCTAGGTTGCTGCTCTGCCCACACAGGACGATACCGTGCTTGCGGACGATCTCTTTGAACTCAGCGATGCTCAAGGCGACGCGATAGCCGCTGATCGACTCGAGCTTATCCAAGGTGCCACCTGTGAAGCCCAAGCCGCGTCCACTCATCTTGGCCACAGGCACGCCACATGCTGCTACCATGGGCAAGACAACCAGCGACGTCTTGTCGCCGACGCCGCCGCTGGAATGCTTGTCCACGCTGATAGGCAGCACGTCCTTCAAGTTGAGGATATCGCCGCTGCGCGCCATTGCCATGGTCAAGTCTACCGTCTCGCGTCGGCTCATGCCGCGCAGGTAGACTGCCATCAGCCAAGCTGCAGCTTGATAGTCGGGAATTTCATCGCGAGCGTAGCCCTGGATGAAAAACTCAATTTCAGCAGTGGTCAGCTCGTGACCGTCGCGCTTTCGCTCAATGATCTCCGTTACGCGCATTTTCAAAGCTCCTGTGGTCATTCTAAGCCTAAGTGCCCTAGAGTGCTTGAGTCTAGAGTCTATCCGAACAAGTGGATATAATGCATGGCGAGCATTCAAGATGAGGCGGAAGGCAATGATCGTAGTGACGGGCGGCAGCGGCTTTGTAGGCAAGGCGCTCATCACGCGGCTTGCCCAACAAGGCGAGCCTGTGCGGGTGCTTTCTGCAAGCGGCAAGAAAGCCTTCGCAGGGCTTGGCCAGAGCGTCGAGGTCGTTCAGGGCAATTTGTACGATGCCGAGAGTCTTTACCGCGCCATGATTGGCGCGCATACCGTTTTTCACCTGGCAAGCGCGCAGTGGTGGGGTAAGAAACGCGACTTGGAGCGCATTGATATTCGCGGCACGCAAAACGTGATCGCAGCTGGGCGCTCGGCGCGCATTGGTCGTCTGGTCGTGCTAAGCCATCTGGGCGCAGCATCGGCCTCTGCCTTCACGCTCCTGCGCGTGAAAGGGCAAGTTGAAGAGATGGTGCGCACTAGCGGCTTGGCTTACACTATTTTTCGCAGCGGCATCGTCTTTGGGCAAGGCGATACCTTCGTCAACGGCATTGCCCAGCTCCTGCGCGCTAATCCGTTCATCTTTCTGCAACCCGCCCAAGGCGAAAGCCTGCTGCATCCGCTCTACATCGGCGATCTGATCGAAGCGCTAGTGCGCAGCATGGAACATCTCGATACCGTTGACCAAACGCTGAGCATCGGCGGCCCAGAATACATGACCTTCAATGAGATGGTGCGCACGATCATGCGCGTGACTAAGGCACGGCGCCTGATCGTGCCTGTGCCGCCATGGACGCTGCGCGCCTTCGCCAATTTGCTCAGCCGTTTCTTCCCTTACTTCCCGCTCACCTCACAATGGCTCGACTTGCTCGCCGCCAATCGTACCGCACCTATGGGCGCGCTCTACGATCTCTTCGAGATGCAGCCGCGCCGCTTTGAAGATACAATCCTGACCTACATGCGCGGCAGGCCCTACCGCATTGAGCTGCTGCGCACTTTGCTCCGTCGCCGCCCGCGCCGCATCGCTTGACGACCACCAATGGCTCTGAGAGGCACTATGTCCAATTACACCATCCGCTCGCTGAAAACGCTTGAAGAACTCAAAGCTGTCGAACGGCTTCAGCGCTTGATCTGGGACGATCCAACCACGGTCATCTATCACCACATGCTGATCTCCTTGGCGCGCAATGGCGGCTCAATTCTGGGCGCCTTCCACGGCGAACAGCTGATCGGCTTTGTCATCGGCTACCTGGGCTTAGAAGCGCCTGAGTCCGAGCGGCCGGCCATGGCGAACTTGAAATTGGTCTCACAGCGCATGGCTGTGCTGCCCGAGTATCGTGGCACAGGCATCGGCTATGAGCTGAAGCTGGCGCAACGCCGCTTTGCCGTCGAGCGCGGCATTCGCTTGATCACCTGGACATTCGATCCGCTGATCAGCCGCAATGCGCACTTGAACATCCGCAAGCTCGGCGCCATCTGCCAGATATACTATCGGGATTACTACGGCAGTGATGATTCAGCCCTGGTCAAGCTGCACAGCTCAGATCGCCTGCTGACAGAGTGGTGGGTGACCAGCAACCGTGTGGAGCAGCGCGTCAGCGGGCGGCGCAGCAGCCTGAGCTTGCAGCAGTACCTTGATGGCAACGCGGTGATCTTGAATCCTACCACTGTGAACGCACAAGGCTTGCCTGTGCCTGCCGAACGCTCGGAAACGCCACACAGCACGCTGACCTTGTTCGAGATTCCGACCGACTATGACGCCATCATCCGCTATGATAGCGGCTTGGCGCAGGCATGGCGCGCGCATAGCCGCGAAGCTCTGGAGCAGCTGCTTAACCAAGGCTACGTCATCACAGACTTCATTCACGGCACTCATGGAGGGCGTGAGCGCAGCTTTTACGTGCTAAGCTATGGTGAATATAGCGAGATTCGCGTCAATCGCTTCAACAGGAACTAGAGAGGTTTTCATCCATGCCTGAGGCCTATCCATTGCGCGCCGAAGCACCTATCACGCATGTGCGCGTTCATCCAATTGCCATGCCGCTGGTCGAGGCGTTGCTGACCAGCTTCGGCAGCGAGGCGCGCCAAGATGCGCTGCGCGCCGCTGTGCTGGTGGAATTAGAACTGGCCAGCGGCGCCATAGGCTGGGGCGAGTGTGTGGCTTCTTGGGCGCCGCGCTATAGCTATGAGACCGTCGAGACGGCGCTGCACGTGCTGCGCGATTTTTTCATCCCAGCAGTGCTGGGCGAGCATGACTTGGGCAAGCTGCGCGCCTTCCGCGGGCATCCCATGGCGCGCATGGCGCTAGAAGCCGCGTTTTGGTCGGCGATCGCAGTTGAACGCGGCTTGCCGCTCGGCGATCTGCTCAGCCAGGGCGCGCCGCGCAAAGAGCGCGTCGCGGTCGGCGTCAGCATTGGCATTCAGCCGAGCATTGACGCTACGCTCGCCATCATCGAGAAACGTCTGCAGGAAGGCTATCGGCGCATCAAGCTCAAGATCAAGCCCAACTGGGATGTCGAAGTGCTGCGCGCTGTGCGCCGCGCCTATCCCAACATCGCCCTGATGGCCGACGCCAACAGCGCCTACACCTTAGCCGATGTGCCCACGCTCAAGCAACTGGACGAGCTGAACTTGCTGATGATCGAGCAGCCGCTCGGCTACCTGGACTTGTATCAGCACAGCAAGCTGCAGGCGCAGCTGCAGACGCCGATCTGCCTTGATGAGAGCATTCACAATGCCGATGACGTGCGCTTGATGCTGCACATTGGCGCGGGCAAAATCGTGAACCTGAAGCCAGGCAGAGTCGGCGGCTTGATCGAAGCGCTCAAAATCCATGAGCTGTGCCGCTCAGAAGGTGTGCCGCTGTGGATCGGCGGCATGTTGGAGACAGGCGTAGGCAGGGCAGCGAACTTGGCGCTCGCCTCGCTCACAGGCGTGACCTTGCCCAGCGATATCAGCGCCACTAACCGTTACTACGATCCTGACCTGACCGAAGAGACGTTCACGCTGAACGCTGAAGATTCGACCATCAGCGTGCCGAAAGGCGTCGGGCTCGGCGTGACGGTCAATCGCGCGCGCCTGGCTGAGGCTGAAGTGGCCTATCATAAGGCAGTTGCGGCAATGGAATAGCGATTTGCACAGCACAACAGCGCGTGAGCAGCTTGAGATAGGCTATCCAATCGATGACAAGGAGAGAGTGTGTGAGCAATCCAAATGGCGTCGAGGCTAACCGTTTTAACGGTCTGATAACGGCCTTTATCGGAAGCGGCGTGATGGCCGAAGCGATGATCGGCGGCCTGCTCTCAAAGGAGATCATGCGCCCTGCGCAGATCATCGCCGCCGATCCACTGCAGGATCGCTGCGAAGTGCTGAAAGCGCGCTTCGGCATCCAAGCCACAACGCATAACCGCGAGGCAGTCCGCGCTGCCGATATTTTGATCCTAAGCGTGAAGCCGCAGGTGCTGGATCGCGTGCTTGTCGATATTGGCGAGCTGGGCAGCTTGCCGAAGTTGGTGATCAGCATCATCGCAGGCGCGACTATCGCACAGATCAGCGAAGGCTTGGGCAATCCCAATGTGGTGCGCTCAATGCCGAACACGCCAGCGCGCATCGGGCAGGGCATCACCGTGTGGACAGCGACCGAGAGCGTGCCAGAGGCGCGCCGCGAGCAAGCGCGTGCCATCCTCGCCTCGTTCGGGCAAGAAGTTTTTGTGGAAGATGAGCATTACCTGGACATGGCAACTGCGCTCAGCGGCACTGGGCCTGCCTATGTGTTCCTGTTCATGGAAGCGCTGATTGACGCAGGCGTGCATCTGGGCTTTCCGCGGCGCATTGCCGAGCAGTTGGTCATCCAGACCATGCGCGGCTCGGTTGAGTATGCCGCACAGAGCCATGAGCATCCTGCGGCGCTGCGCAACCAAGTCACCAGTCCGGGCGGCACTTCAGCAGAGGCGATCTATCACCTAGAGAAAGGCGGCTTGCGCACCGTGCTCTCGCGGGCTGTCTGGGCCGCCTATCAGCGGAGCGTAGCGCTGGGCGCGGGCAAAAAAGTGGCGCACGAGCCGCGGGTGACGCGCAATCCGGACGTCTTGGAAGGCGATCGCTGAGCGCGGCCGTGCCGCTGATTTGCCCGCCTCAGACGGCCGTGCTATTGTTAAGCGTCATCTGACAATTAGGCACCTTACTTCGCCGTGCCAGAAAGAGTATCTTATGAGTGCGACCGTTCGCCGCGCCGTTTATCCTGGCTCATTCGATCCTGCCCATTATGGGCATATAGATATCGCTTCGCGTGCTGCGCGCGTCTTTGACGAGGTCTTTGTGGCTGTTTACGCCAACCCTGCCAAAGCAAAGAGCGTGCTCTTCACAGTGGATGAGCGCGTGGCGATGTTGCGTGAAGTGCTTGGGCACATGCCCAACGTAAAAGTTGCGCCCTACTACGGCTTGACTGTAGACTATGTGCGGCAGGTGCAAGCTATGGCGATCATTCGTGGCCTGCGCGTATTCTCGGACTTCGAGCTAGAGTTCCGCATGGCGCTCGCCAATCGGCGCTTGGCGCCTGAGATCGAAGTGGTCACTTTCATCGCTGATGAGCGCCACCTGCACCTGAGCTCTAGCACAGTGCGCGAGATCGCCTCGCTCGGCGGCGATGTCTCGACTATGGTGCCGCCTGTGGTCAGCGCAGCGCTCATCGCCAAATTCAAGGAGCGTCGTCAGAACGGCGTCGAGAGCGACTATATGGTCAGCTTGCACGACTGAAGTTCAACCGACGAAAGGAGCAGTTATGGACATCCAGCACTTAGTGGATCGCCTTGAGGAGCTGATTGACGAAGGACGGCATATCTGGCTGACTAAGATGACGCTGATCGACGAGGAGCGCGCCCTTGAGATCATCGATCAAATGCGCATTTCTATCCCTGAAGAAGTGGACAAAGCCAGGCGCGTCCTGAATCAGCGCGACCGCATCCTAGCGCAAGCGAATGAAGAAGCAGCGCGCATCATTGAGCTGGCGCGCGAAAAAGCCGAGACGCTCATCCAGCGCGATGCGATCACCCAAGCAGCGCAGAATCGCGCTGCCAACATCATCGAGCAGGCGCGCCAAGAAGCCGAGCAGATGCGCGCCGACGCCGACAACTACGTGCTGGAAGTCCTGCGTGAATTCGAGAATCATCTGGTCAAAACGCTCAGCATCGTGCGCAACGGAATCAACAAGATTGTTCAGGATCGCGAAGCTGCACGTGCGCGCCCTGAGCCTGCGCCGCCTAAGCCCGCTGAGCCCGCCAAGCCGCCCTCAACGCGCCTGACGACGCCCAGCGTGCCTAAGCCCGCTGAAGCGCCTGTGGAAGTCGGTGCGGAGAGCAAACCAGAGTAGCTGTTCCCGATGCGCCCGCTCATCATCCGCGACGACGACACGAGCTACTTCACGCCTGTTGAGAAACTGGAGGCGATCTATGGCGCGTTGTGGGCCCAAAATATCCCGATCTGCCTGGCAGTCATCCCCTCGCTGCGTTGCGATGTGCGCGTCTTGCATCGCGATGGCGCGCCCTACGATCCAAGCATCCCGCCTGAGCAGCGCGGCAGCCCAAAGGCCTATCCCATCACTGAAAATCGCGCCTTGTGCGCCTTTTTGAACCGCAAAGCGCAGCAAGGCTTGGTTGAGATTTGCCTGCACGGCTACACACATGCCTACCACGAGTTTGCTAGCCGCGATGCAGACTT
>RFIM01000308.1 GCA_003695215.1 Chloroflexota bacterium | reverse complement strand
TACAGAGACGCTAGGTGAGCGGCTATGTTCAACTCGCAGCGGCTTCGGGTCAAGCAATGGACATTTTGGGAATGCAGCGTTGAGCTGCTGCAAAAAATGCTCCTGGAAGTCGATCAGGAGCTGGGCAAAGTGGCGCGCCAAATTCGAGTGACGGAGCGCACTTTCAACCAGCTAATTGCTGCTGGCGATCCGCTCAGCATCGATGAAGTGCGCACACAGATCGAGACGCTGTGGCAAAAGCATGAGCGCATCTTGCGCCGCAAGCGCGAGATCGAGGCCATCATCCGCCAGAAGCTGCTCGACGAGCGCATCATCAAGCTCGGCCAACTCTTCGGCATTGGCGACCTGAGCGTGCTGTTGCGCTATATCCGCATCATCATCCTGACCATCAGCGTCGCGGTCAATTTTCTCGCCTTGTTCGAGCCAAGCTGGCAAGCCAGGCAGTCGTACAATCGAATCGACCTGATCTGCTCCTTGTTGCTCTCCAGCGAGTTCGCCGTCCGTCTGCTCTTGGTCAACCGCCGTTTGGCTTACTTCCGCAGCCGCTTCTTCGATATTTTCATATCCCTGCCGCTAGTGGCAATCGCCGCGCCCTTCCCTGCGCTAGAATTCACGGCGCGCTTCTTGAGCTTGCTGCGCATTGGGCGGCTAGTACGCCTGATTTTGGGCGAGCGCAAAGGGCGCACCCAGGGCATTCGCCTTCTCAGCGCGCCTGAGTTCGTGCTGCTTTACCGTGTAGCCTTCACAGCGTTTGTGCTGCTGGCGCTGGGTTCAGCCGCGCTGATGAGCGTGGAAGGCACGCGCAACGAGCGCTTCAGTAATTTCAACGAGAATTTTTGGTGGGGCGTCCAGACTGTGCTGCTGGGCGAGCTCGATGGCACGCCTATCAGCTTGGGCGGACGGCTGATCGCGATCGGCATCGCCGTGCTGGGCGTCTCGCTGAGCTCGATCCTGATCGCGACGCTGACCAGCACGCTCGTCAATCTCTCGTCCGAATCTAGCGACCTTGAGCGCCAACAAGAAGATATCATCGCTAGCCTAGCTCAGATGCGCGAGCAGCTCAATCTGCTCACTAATGCCCAGCAGAGCGCCATTCGCTCCTCAGCGCGGATCAACTTTGTGCTCAGCAATGGCTTGCAAGACGATCAGAGCGTGCTTGAATGGACGCTGCAGATGCTCACGACAGATTTCGGCTGCCACTATGCAGCGCTCTACATACTGGACGAATCGACGCGCTACGCCGTGTTGAAGCTGAGCTGCGGCGCAGACGAATTCACGCCAAGCACGCGCGTGCCTTACGACGTCGGCATCATCGGTCGAGCAGCGTCATTGGCGCGGCGTGGCAGCACGAGCGATCTACCAGACTATGAGAGCGAGCCACTGCCGCTAGCTGATAGCACAGCCTTCGCCATTCCGCTCTACACGCGGCGCAGCAAGCGCATCACGGCGATCGGTGTGCTGTACGTCGTGGTGCCGCAAACATGGCTGCGCGATGAGCTCATGCGCTTGCTGATCCTGGATATCAGCATTGCCATCTCGCAGTATCTGTATAGCGATGAGACCATCTCGCGTCACGAGTCCTTGCTCGACAGCATCTCAGACCTGCAAATGACCATGGAGCGCGTCACCACGACCTTGAATTACGATCAAATGCTGTTCGTCTTGGCGGAAGGCGCCTGTGCCTTGCTGGACGCCGACATGAGCAAGGTGATGCTCTTGGAACAGAACAAGACGGTCTTGCGCGGCGTGGCCTGGTATGGCATGGAAAATGAGCTGGGTCAGGCGCTTTTCAGCAAGGTGGGCGAAGGCCTGAGCGGCCTGTGCGCTAAGACGGGCAATCCTGTCAAGAGCAGCAATTTGCTCACCGATCAGCGCGTGAACGAGCAGAACAGCCAAGCGCGGCGTAGCGGCATGCGCTCAGAGCTATGCGTGCCGATCCGCGTGCGCGGCGAAATTTTAGGCGTGCTGAGCGTGATGAGCCGCGAACACAAGCGCTTCTCTCAGGAAGAGGAATATCTGCTGGGCACCTTGGCAAGCCAGGCAGGCGCTGCGATCGAGAACTCGCGCATCTATGGCATCACACAGCGGCAGCTTGCTATTGCGCGCACTATGAAAGAGGCAAGCGAATTCCTGAATCAAGTGACCGACGAGCAAGCAGCGTTCAACTGGCTGCTAGCACGCTTTCAGCGTGTGGTGCCTTATGAGACGGCTTCGGTCATGCTGGTGAGTGGCGATAAGCTGCAGCTTGCAGCTGCCTATGGCTTCGCTGAAGCTGCTCTACCTGCAGATTTCAGCTTGCCTATTGCTGATCACGTGCTTTTCAGAGAAGTTTCGGCGCGCCGTCAGGCTGTTTTGGTCAGCGATACGCACAATCATGAACAGTGGCTCGGCGGGCCAGTGGATTTCCGCAGCTGGATCGGCGTGCCGTTGGTCGTGGAAGGCGTAGTGATCGGCTTGCTGGGCATAGATAGCTCGAAGCCTAATGCCTTCACGCCAGAGGATATCGAGATTGCAGAGCGCTTTGGTGTCCAGGTCTCGCTGGCTGTGCGGACAGCGCGCCTTTACCGCCGCTTAGAAGAATGTGTCGCGTCTTCAGCGTTGAATGTCTCTTGATCCTTGAGTGGCGCATCTAGATCCTTGAGTGGCGCATCTAGATCCTTGAGTGGCGCATCTAGCTCTATGTAGTGAATACGTCGCGCTGAGCGCAAGCGTTCACGGAAAGTCGGCGGCGGCACAGGGATGGTGTCGTTAT
>RFIM01000307.1 GCA_003695215.1 Chloroflexota bacterium | reverse complement strand
TGCCAGGGAAGATCGGGCAGCTCTCAGCGGCTGCATCACAGACCGTGATCACATAGTCGAAAGGCTGCCCGAGAAACTCGTTCAAGTGCTTGGAGCGCTGATGCGAGATATCTATGCCGCGCTCGGCCATAGCTTGAATGGCGAACGGATTGACGCTAGTGGCGCGTGTGCCTGCGCTGAAAACGTCCATGCGCTCGCCCGCCAGATGGCGCAACAGCCCTTCCGCCATCTGCGAGCGCGCCGAATTGGCAGTGCACAAAATCAAGACGCGCAATTTCTGTGGCGCTTCACGCATCGAAGTTACCTCGCGCTAAGCCGACTGAACAAACCGCGTTGCGCTGAACAGGCTCAGATCATAGCCGATCGGATTGCCGAGCACCATATCTGCCAGCAGCCTGCCGACCAAATTGCCGAATTTGAAGCCATGACCGCTGAAGCCCGCGCCGAAGATGATCTGTGGATAGGCAGGATGCGCATCGATGATGAAATGCTCGTCAGGCGTCATGGTATACAGGCAAACGCGCGCTTCTTTGACTTCGCCTGCCGCTGCAGGCAGGTATTGGCGCGTCCAATCGCGCACGCGCTGGATGTAGGCCTCGTCAGGCGTGCGCTTGACCTGGTCCGGATCGCACGGCTCGTTATTGCAATGCACGCCGACTTTCACGCCGCTGCCATCGACGTTCGGCAAGCCATAAAACCAAGTCGGGCTGTGGAAAATGAAGACCGGGCAATGTTCAGGCGTGAAGCGCGCGCCGTCACGCGGCTCGAAAAAGACGATCTGCTCGCGAGTCGGCTGCAAGGGCAAGCGCAGATCGAGCGCGCTGAGCAATTTGCCCATCCAAGGGCCGCCCGTCAGGATCAGCTTGCCCGCTTCATAGACGCGCTCGGCTGTATAGACGCGCACAGCATCGTGCAGCGGCTCGATGCGCCTCACAGGCGTTTCGGTCAGCAGCTCGGCGCCGTGAATATGCGCCAACTCGGCTTGCGCCAACACGCACGCTGAAGCAGCCAGGTAAGCGGCATCGTGCTGATAAAGCGCGACCATATCTGCTGCCAAGCTGAATTGCGGAAAGCGACGCGCCGCCTCAGCCGCGTTCAGCCATTCAAATGGAATGCCCGCCGCCTCGAGCGTACGGCGCGTCTCCTGCAGCGTCGGCGCCTCAGGCCTGCCGAAGTCAAAGCCGCCCGTGCGCACCATCAGCCGCTTGCCGCTGGCCTGCTCTAGAGCGCGCCATAGCGCGAACGCCTCATAGGCCATTTCCACATAAAGCGGATGTGTGTAGGCGTAACGGATAATACGCGACTCGCCGTGTGAGCTGCCCAGGCGATGATCGAGCGCGAATTGCTCCAAAGCCAAGACGCGCTGCCCAGCTTTGGCAAGATGATAGGCAGCAGCGCTGCCCATCACGCCCAAACCGACCACGATCGCATCATAAAGGTTGCTCATAAGCCTGTTGCCTGTTGAGATGCTATCCGATGCTAGCGCTCAATTGTGGCATAGACCGCCATTTTGTGGCAAGCGATCTGTATGGCATACTCGCCGCATTCATAAGACGAGGAGACTGCATGCGCCCATTGCCTGAGGCGCCTTTTCGGCGCGATAGCCTGACATGGCAAGGCTACTTTCTGATCGCCTACTTGGCTTACCTACAAGCGGTCATTGGGCCGCTCATGCCATTCTTCCGCGCCGAGAGCGGCTACGGCTACGCTGAGGCGAGCCTGCACTTCAGCGCGCCAGCCGTTGGCGGCTTGGTGACGGGCATCATTGGTGCGCGGCTGGTCTTGCGTTTTGGGCGCAAAGCGGCGATCTGGCTCGGCGGTGCGGGCGGCGCTATAGGCAATTTGCTCTTGGCCCATGGCGGCATCTTGCCGCTCAGCCTGGGCGGAATGGTCTTAGCAGGCTTTGGAGGCACGTTTCTGCAGAACGCCATCCAGTCATCGCTCTCGGATCAGCATGGCGAGCGCCGTGCCTACGCACTAACTGAGCTAAACGTGAGCGCGAGTCTGGCGGCTTTGAGCGCGCCATTGTTGGTCGGCGGCTTTGAGCGCTTGGGCATCGGATGGCGCGCCGCGATCTACGTCTGCGTCGTTTACTTCGTGTGCCTGTGGCTGATCTTTCGGCGCGTGCGCGTGCCAATGCCTGCTCAAACAGCTGAGCCGACGACGTACAAACGTAAGGCACCTTTGCCGCGCTTGTTTTGGGCGTATGCAGCTGCGCTGTTCCTGATCGGCGCAATGGAGTGGAGCATCGCCTACTGGGGCGCTGATTTCCTGGAGCGCGCCGTCGGTCTTGAGCGCACGGCTGCTTCTACACTGATGACCTTCTTCTTCATCGCCATGCTAGTCGGCCGCATCATCGGCAGCCGCCTGACTCGGCGCTATCGCAATACGACGTTGCTGATGGCAGCAATGTACCTGGCTATTGTCGGCTTTTTGCTGCTGTGGCTGGCGCCCCTGCCGTTCTTGAATGTGCTAGGGCTGTTCATCGCAGGCTTAGGCACAGCGAACTTGTTCCCACAAGGCGTTTCGTTGGCGCTAGGCATCGCTGCAGCCCAGGTGGACATCGCCAATGCGCGCATTGGCTTGAGCGTCAGCGCGGCTGTGTTGTTGGCGCCGCAGCTTCTGGGCAATCTGGCCGATCAAATCGGCATCCAGAGTGCGCTCGGCGCCGTGCTGCTCTTCCAAATTGGCGCGCTAAGCCTGATCTGGATCGCCAACCGCGCCGTGCGCCGTCAGAGGCCTGCGCTTGCCTAGCGCCCACGCGCCACACGGACGCGATCCAGAGCTGCATTGGCGGCAGCCTCGCTGCTCAACTCGCCTTTCAGCAAACGTGCGAAGCTCTCCTGCAGCGCTTCGGCAACTGTGCTGTTGACCAAATCAGGCAGCGGCGCCAAGTTGCGGTCGAGCAGCGTGGCCGCAAAGGCGGCGTAATCAGGCTCTGACCACGCGCTCAGCGCAGCGCGCTGTGCAGGCAAGAGGCCGACGCGCTGACTGAACTCGGCGAAGCGCTTCGGCGCCTGCAGCCACTCGATCAGCGCTAGCGCACGCTTTTGGCGCTCAGGGTCAGCTGTTGTGAGCGTCCAAAGCCAGCCATCAACCATGCTAAGCGGCGGCTTTTCACTGGAAATTTGCGGCAGTGGGCTGAATTGCCAGGCCGATGCCTCAGCGGGCTCGCTCGCAGCGCGCTGACGTAAGAAAAAAGTCGAGTCCACTTGCACCAGCACGTTTTTGCCTGCAGTGAAGGTTGCCCAGTATTGCATCGGCTCGGCGTAATCAAGCACCTCAGCGGGCAGACTGCCTGCCGCGCGCGCTTCGGCGTATACATTCAGCACAGTCAGCAGCGGATCATAATCCAGCAGCGGATCGCCATTCTGGTCGCTGAACTGTCCGCCAAGCGTTGCATAATGGCTGAGCAGCGTGCTGTTAGCGCCATAGGATACTTTGGCAGGAAACAGGTAGGGCAGTTGGCGGCTGATCAGAGTTTGCCAAGCTAGCGGCGGCGGCGCTTCGCCACGATAGACGGCATGCTGCAGTTCCAAGAGGTAGGGAATGCCGTAGAAGTCGCCGTCATAGCGCGCTAAATTGAGCGCCGTGGCAAAGTAAGCTTCTTGAGGCAGAAGCTCGACGCCGATCGGCACGATCAGCTTTGCTGCAGCGGCCCGCGGCAAGTCGCGAGCGCGCAGCAGGGCGAGATCAGGCAAGACGCTCGGCGCCACTTGCGCTGCGCTGCTGAGCGTCTCAAAAATGCCGCCTAGGCCATCGGCGCGCCGCAGACGCAAATTGACGACCTGACCAGTTTGGCGCGTGTACTCCTGCAGCAGCTCGCTGAAATGCTGGGCTGTGAACAGCTCAGCTTCATAGGCGAACAGCGCAGGGAACCAAACATTGATGGCAGGCGGCGCAGGCGTTGGCGTAAGGCTCGGCGTTGGCGTAGGCACTTGCGCCGCTGCAAATGTGGCTGTTGTGCTTGGACTGTGCGCAAAGGCTTGTGGCGCGGCACAAGCGGTCAGCGCGTAAAGCCCAAGCGCACAGAGGATCGCCTGCGCGTGGCGCGCGATCACTAGCCGCGTTCCTCGCAATATTTCAGGTATGCCTCAGCGTCCATGAGCGCGTCCAGCTCGGCCAGATCGCTAGGCTTGATACGAATCAGCCAGGCTTCGCCAAAAGGATCGTTATTGATCTTCTCGGGCGCGTCGCTCAGCGCGCTGTTGACGGCAATGATCTCGCCGCTGATCGGCATGTTCAGGTCAGCAGCGGCTTTCACGCTCTCAACTGTGCCAAAGCGCTCGCCTGCCTTGAGCCTCGCGCCGACGCTGGGCAGCTCGATGAAGACGATATCTGAGAGCGAGCTTTGGGCATAGTCCGTGATGCCGACGAGCGCTTCGGCGCCTTCAAGGCGCACCCATTCATCCGACTTGGTGTAGCGGCAATCGTCGGGCGTCTTCCATTGTGCCATGAAGAGCTGTTCTCCTGATGTATGAATGAAACGATGCAGACATTCTAGCGCAAGCGCGGCGAAGATGCTATTTGCCCGCTACCTGTGGCAAAGGCGCGCTTGCCGCCATGACCAAAGCGCGGTAGGCGCCATCGCGCTGCAAGAGCGCCTGTGGCGCGCCGCTCTCCACCACACGGCCGCCGCTCAGCACCACGATCTGATCCGCTTGCGCAACCGTCCCAAGCCGATGCGCGATGATCAGCGTAGTGCGCCCTGCACACAGGCGCTTGAGCGCTTCAGCGATCTGCTGCTCTGTCTCTGCGTCAAGATTCGCGGTCGCCTCGTCCAGCACGATCACAGGCGCATTTTTCAGGAAGGCGCGCGCCAAAGCGATCCGCTGCAACTGACCGCCGCTCAGGCGCGCGCCGCGCTCGCCCAGCTGAGTCTGGTAGCCTTCGGGCAAGCTCAAGATGAACGCGTGTGCCGCTGCCGCTTGCGCCGCCGCGTAGACTTCCTCGTGTGTCGCCTCAGGTTTGGCATGGCGAATGTTCTCCAAGACGCTGCCATTGAACAGATATGGCTTCTGTGGTAACCACGCCACCTGATCGCGCCACCAACTCAGCGGCAGCTGCTGCAGCGGCACGCCGCCAACAGTGATTGTGCCTGCGCTTGGCGCGATGAAGCCGAGCAGAAGCGATGCCACAGTGCTTTTGCCCGCGCCGCTATGCCCAATCAACGCCGTCTGCTTGCCGTGCGGTATCTCGAAGCTCACTTCTTGTAGCGCAGGCCGATCGCCATATTGGTAGCTGACGCGCTCAAAACGAATGTTGTAGTTCGGCAGGCTTGGCGCTGCTTCAATGGCGCTATGCGCCTGCGGCTGCGCATCTAAAATGGCGAAGACACGCTTTGCCGCTGCAGCGCCGTTCGTGCCTGCATGGAAGCGCGCGCCGAGCGTGCGCAAGGGCATGTAAAACTCAGGCGCGATGATCAGCACGAACAGCGCTGCCTCAAAGCTGATGAAGCCGTAAAGCAGGCGAATGCCGATCTCGACTGCGATCACGGCGATGCTGATGGTCGCCAGGAATTCAAGGGCCAGTGACGAGAGAAAGGCGATCCGCACTACGCTCAGCGTGGTGCGCCGAAAGCGATCAGTGATGGCGCGAATAGTCTCGGTTTGCGCGTCTTCGCGGTTGAAGAGTTTGAGCGTGGTCAGCCCTTGTAGCACATCTAGGAAATGCGCGCTCATCAAGCTCAGGACGGCATATTGCTTGCGCGCCCAATGCCCTGCAATGCCGCCGATCAGGATCATGAAAAACGGGATGAGCGGCGCTGTGATCAGCATGACAATGCCGCTGAGCAGGTCAATCGGGAAGACGAAGAGCAGGATGATCAAGGGCACAAGGGCAGCTAGGAACAGCGCGGGCAAATATTGGCTGAAGATGATCGCGATATCCTCAGGCGCCTGACTGAGCGCATTGGCAAGCTCGCCGCTGCGCTCTTTTTGCGTGTAACTCGGCCCGAGCTGGAGTAAATGCTCAGTCAGGCGCAGGCGCAGATCGTGCTTGATGCGCTCGCCGATCTCGTGGGCTGTTAGCTCAGTGAAGTAAGTCAGCGCGGCGCGCAAGAGCGTCAGGATGAGCAGGATGAGCAGCAGATCGCCGATTTGTTCAAGTCGCTGCTCTAGAAAGAACAAGCGATGGATCGAATCGGCCAGCGCGATTGCCCACAGCACAAGGGCAATGGCGTTCAACACAGCGCCGCTCAGATGGAGCATCAGCAGCGGGCGCTGATCCTTCATGAAGGCAAACAGGCGCTTCTCTTTGAGCATACATCTTCAGCTAAGTGGCCATCAGATGAGCCAAGTTTAGCGCAAAAGTAATAAAAGTGGGCAAAAAGGTGCTCTAATGGGTACGATCTGCGATTGAATTCAGCCTTTCGGAGAAATGCATTGGCTCTGAGCATCGATCGGCTCACAACGCTTGAACAACTGGCCGCCATTCGCACTGAATGGAACGCGCTGTTGGCGCACAACGCCATCAACGAGGTCTTTTTGACATGGGAATGGCAGGACGCCTGGTGGCGCGCTTATTCGCACGGCGAACTGTTCGTGCTGGTCGGGCGTGATGCGCACGGCGCCTTACACGGTATTGCGCCATGGTTCATCGATACCCGTCGCCCTGAAGAGCGCGTGCTGCGCCCTATTGGCTGCGTAGACGTGACCGACTATCTGGATATCATCGCGCCGCAGGCACGGCGCGAGGCCTTCTGTAGTAGCCTAGCAGCTTATCTGCATGCCCACAGCGATGCCTTCACGCGCATCAACCTGTGTAACGTGCATGGGCAATCGCCTAGCCTTGTAGATTTACCCGCTGCCCTAGAGCGCGTCGGCTTCCAAGTCACGCTCCGCCCGCAAGAAGTCTGTCCTGTCATCCAGCTGCCCGATACCTTCGAAGGCTATCTTGAGAGTCTCGATAAAAAACAGCGCCACGAGGCGCGCCGTAAGCTGCGCCGTGCCGAGAACGCCGAAGAGCG
>RFIM01000041.1 GCA_003695215.1 Chloroflexota bacterium | reverse complement strand
TTTCGTGGTACACTTGTGCTATGCCAACCCTTGAACAGACGCTTGCCGAATACGAAATCGATCTGCTGCGGATCATCGCCAACCGCTGGGATGTGGACTTGCCGCGCGACCACAAGCGCGCTGTCAGCGCGCTGAGCAAGGCGATGCTCGACCGCGAGAAGGCGGAGTCGGTCTGGGAGCGCCTGAGCGATGAGCAGCGCGGCGCTTTGCAAGTGCTCTTAGCCTCTGCTGAACATAAAATGCCCACAGGCACGTTCAAGCGGCTGGCAGGCGAAGTTCGCCCAATGGGCGCCGACCGCCTAGTGCGCGAGAAGCCGCATCTGGCGCCTATCAGCGTTGCTGAGGCGCTCTACTATCTCGGCTTGATCGCCTATGGCGGCGGGCAGGCTTTTGTGTACGTGCCCAGCGATCTGGCGCCGCTTTTGCCGACTAACAAAACGGGCTACGATCTCAGTGCGGCCGCGCAGCGCAGCGAACCTTTGCCCAGCGTGCCCGAGCCGCAAAATATCCGCCCTGCGGATACCTCCCTTGTGGACGACCTGACCACGTTCTTGGTCGGCTGCTATATTGAAGACGTGCCCCTAGTGGATGAGTCGCTCTCGGATGAGATGCGTATGGCCCTAGAGCCGTTCTTCATCGGCAAAGTGGATGCGGCGCGTGTGGCCTTGATGGTCAATTTGGCGCTGGATATGGGCATAGCCGCGCTCGAGGAAGGCAAGATCAAGCCTGTGCCTGCCAAAGCGCGTTCCTGGTTGGACGTGCCGCGCCCTGCCCAAGTGCGCGCCCTTGCCGAAAGCTGGCAGAGCAGCCGCCGCTTCAACGAGCTGCTCCACGTGCCGACGCTGCGAGTCGAGCGGACTGGCACCTGGCAAAACGATCCGCTCTTGGCGCGGCAAGCCATCTTGAATTACCTCGAGCTGGTGCCGCCGAGCGATTGGTGGTCTGTGGATGACCTGATCGAGACCATTCATGAAGAAGAGCCTGACTTCATGCGCCCTGACGGCGACTACGAGAGCTGGTACATTCGCGATGCGCGCACAAACAAGTATTTGCGCGGCTTTGAGCATTGGCACGCCGTAGACGGCGCGCTTTTGCGCTTCATCCTGAACGTGCCAATGCACCTGCTCGGCTTGCTGGATATTGCCGAAAGCGGCAAGTTCTGCCGCCTGACGCCCTATGGGCGCGCGTTGGTTGGCAGCGGCGAGTGGCCGCCCAGCGTGCCAAACGCGCCTAATGAAGGCAAGCCAATCACAGTGGACGCTGATGGCACCTGCCGCGCCCTGCGCGCAACCAACCGCTATGAGCGCTTCCAGTTGGCGCGCTTCACCAACTGGATCGGCGGCGTCTCCTCCGTTGAAGGCTACCGCTATTTGATCACGCCTGAGAGCGTAGCGCGCGCCAAGCGGCAGGGCGTGCGCATCGAGCAGATCATCACCTTTTTGCAGCGCGTCACTGATAACGGCGTACCGCAAACAGTGGTGCAGCAATTGCAGACATGGGCGGCCGCAGAAGCGCAGACGGCTACCCTGGAGCAGCTCTGGGTGCTGCGCGTGCCGAGCAAAGCGCTGCTGGATGATCTTTTTGAGCTGCCCAAGGTGCGGCGCTATCTAGGCGCGCGGCTGGGCGATCAGGCAGTGGCCGTGCGCGCCGATCAGCGCGAGGCGCTGCTCAAGGCGTTGCGCGAGAACAATCTGCACGTGGATGTCGCTCAATGACGTACCCAGCTGCTGAGCGCGCCTGGCATTTGCCTGAAGCAGAGCTGCCCATTGCGCCTGATATCCTGGCAGCCTGCGATTTCGACGAGCTGATCGCCACGATTTTGCTCAGGCGCGGCTTCAATCAGCCGAGCGCCATACGCGCCTTCCTCGATCCGAGCTTCTACACGCCCGCGCCGCCTGAGAGCTTGCCCGACCTAACGCGCGCCTCTGAGCTTTTGGCGCAAACTGTTCGGCGCAAGGGCAAGATCCTAATCTGGGGCGATTTTGACGTAGATGGCCAGACAGCAACGGCGCTCTTGGTAGATGCACTGCAGCGCTTGGGCGCACACGCCGTCTATTACGTGCCGCAACGCGCTACTGAGTCGCACGGCATTAAGGTTGAGCGCCTGCAAGCGCTAGTGGCGCAACATCAGCCCGACCTGTTGCTGACTTGCGATACGGGCGTCAGCGAGCACAGCGCCGTTGAGACAGCGCAGGCGCTAGGCTTGCCTGTGATCATCACCGATCATCATGAACTGGGCGAGTCCTTGCCGAGAGCGCAGGCTGTGGTCAATCCGAAACGCTTGCCGCTCGGGCATCCGCTGCGCACCTTGCCCGGCGTCGGTGTCGCCTTCAAGCTGGTGCAGCACTTGTTTGCCATCTTTGGGCAGACCAGGCACTTGGGCGCCTTGCTCGACCTTGTGGCGCTGGGCATCGTCTGCGATGTGGCCGAGCAAGTTGGCGATACGCGCCACCTGCTGCAGCTGGGCATGGATCACCTGCGCCTGACTGAACGGATCGGCCTTCAGGAGCTCTTGCGAGTGGCGAAATTGCCACCTGAGACGCTCACAGCTGAGCGGCTTGGCTTCACGCTCGGGCCGCGCCTGAACGCGGTCGGGCGCTTGGGCGATGCCATGCTGGCAGTGGAGCTGCTGACCACGCGCGATCGTCCGCGCGCGGCCCTGATCGCAGGATCGCTTGAACGCTTGAACGTCGAGCGCCGCTTGCTCTCGCGCCAAGTTGAGGAGGCCGCGCGCGCCATGTTGGAAGCCGATCGCAGCTTACTGCAAGAGGCGGCGCTAGTCCTGCATCAGCCTGAGTGGCACGTCGGCGTGCTGGGCGGCGTTGCTGGCAACTTGGCCGAGCGCTATGCGCGCCCAGTGGTCTTGCTTGGCGGAAATGGCGCAATTGTCAGCGGCTCGGCGCGCACCTTTGGCGATTTGGACATTTACGCTGCGCTAGCGCAAGCCGCCGATTTGCTGCACACCTTCGGCGGTCATCGCAGCGCAGCAGGCCTTTCGTTAGCTGTGCAGCATGTGCCTGCGCTGCGCAAACGCTTGAGCAACGCGTTGCTCAAGCAGCGGCCCGAGGCACTTCAAGTGCCGCCGCTTCACATTGACATGCTCTGCAGCCTTGCCACGCTTGACACCGATTTCGCCAAGCGCCTGCAGCGCCTTGGGCCTTTTGGCGAAGGCAATCCGCCTGTGGTGCTGGCAACATCAAACCTGCACGTCAGCCATGCTGCAACCTTCGGCCGCGATAACGAGCATCTGCGCATCGTCGCGGAAGATGAGGATGGGCGCACTTTGCCCTTGATCGTCTGGCGCGGCGCCGATCTGGCAGTGCCCGAAGGTCGGTTTGACGCAGCCTACACGCTCAGCCTCGATGCATATGGGCAGCTTGAGGCTGCGCTAGTCGGCTTGCAGCGGCACGCGCCCATAGTCGTTGAGAGCGAGAGCGCACTACAGGTGCACGATTGGCGGCGCGATAGCGATCCGTTTGCGCGCCTTGAGGCGCTTCGGGCTGAGCTGCCTGAGGCGCAAGTTTGGGCAGAAGCCTACAATCGGCTTGATTTTCCGCATTTTCAGCGGCGCGCTCAGCTGAGCGCCTGCAAGACGCTGATCATCTTCACCGCGCCGCCCGATCTGGAGACGCTGCGCGCGGCGCTGAGCATCACGGCGCCGCAAAGCGTGCATGTGATCGGCGCGCCGCCGCCGCTTGTGCGCTTTGAAGACCTGCTCAGGCAGCTGACGCTGGCTCTCAAGAACGCCCTGACGCATTTCAAGGGCACGGTCGGCCTTGCAGAATTGTGCGGCGCCGTAGCCGCTAGCCCTGAGTTTGTCCGCAGGGCGCTGGATTTCCTCGCTGCTGAAGGTCGGATCAGCTACCAGGAAGACTCACAGCAGCGCATTCAACTAGCGCATCCAGAGGCTGCTGCGGCGTGCCGCGCTGAGTCAGAAGCTCATCTGAAGCGTATGCGCGCTGCCTATGAGGAAATGGAAGCCTTTCGGCGCTACTTCAGCCTGATGCCGCTCAAGCTGCTGCTGAAGCCTAGTTCAGAATCAGCGCCTTGAGATCGGCGGCCACTACCTCAGGCTGAGTGCCATAGCTGTAGATGCGCACCAGCTCGCCCTTAGGATTGACCAAGAACGATGAGGCAGTGTGGTTGATCAAGTAGTCCGCTTGCGTGCCTTCAGGCTTGACGATCTCATAGCGCACGCCGAAGGCCTGCGCCAGCGGACGGATCGCCATCTCATCGCCCGTCAGCCCAAGAAAACTGGCATCGAAGTTGGCCAGATGCCTGCGCAGCACCTCAGGCGTATCGCGCGCGCCATCCACGCTGATGAACATGAAAGTGACCTTATCGGCTTGGTCGCCGAGCGCACGTTTCGTGAGCGTGAAGTGCGCTAAGATGATCGGGCAGACATCAGGGCAGTGCGTGTAGCCAAAGCTCAGCACTGTCCAGCGATCGCGGAAGTTCTGCAAACTGAAAGGCTGCCCGCTTTGATCGGTCAGGCTGAAATCGGGCAGGGCGATAGGCGGCTCAACCGGGCGGACCCCTTCGGGCAGCGGCGCCGCAGTTGGAGTCGGTGTGGCGGCGGGCGCGCTTGTGCACGCGCTCAAGGTAAGCAAGAGGCTCAGGGCAATGCTTAAGACTCTCATTGGGTAGTTCTCCATGGGTTCTTAGACTTGTGGGTTCGTGCAGCGCAACCCTCGCAGAGCGTATAGCGATGCTCTACTGGCAATTGGCGCTTGCACTGTGAGCAGCAACTGCTCATATTCAAGCGACGTAGCAGCACTCTATCAACGGCAGTTGTGCGCTCACCGACGCCTAAACGTGGATTCGTCAGGCGGTCAATGTGGAAGAAGCCTTCGGCTGTGGCTTTGATCAAGGTGGTCAGCACCTTCCCGTCCAGCACGCGCGAGGCCTGAGCAGATCTGGGCATAGTCATTCACCAAGAGGCACTGCAAGCGCTAATTCGAGACAAGTTCGCGCGCCATATCCAGCGCGGTGAAGCTCAGGAGCCGATAGCGATCATCTATTTGAAGACTCGGCACGCTACGCGGTGCGTAACGACGTAATGCAATAGCTCGCGTCTCTCTGATTTTAACATAATATAAGTAAATTGTCCCACCATTGGGCTGATCCCAATTTTGTATGAAAATCTCGACATTTGGCGCCAAGCGATTGAGCGCACCACCAACGGCGCGCAGCCAGAACGGCAAAGCTGCCCAGACCTTATAGTGGCCAATCCGCACGACGTCGGCCAAGCCTTCGACGCGCTCCACGGCGCCGAAGAAATAGTGCGGCGGACGATTGGCAAGGTTGATCAGCAAGCGGCGCAAGCGCTCAGGCTCGCGCACTACATCCGCCCGATCCCAGAGCGGGCATGGCGCCGCAAACGGCTTGAGCATTGCCAGATATGCATTCAAGTCATTTGACTCAGGCAATGCCTCAGCTGAAAGCGCAAAAGCGAAGCGACCTTGCCCAACTAATTCCTGTAAGCGCTCGGGCAAGGCTGCATCTTTGCCGAGGATGTAAAAAGCGACGCGCTCAGCGCCTTGCGCATCGGTCAGGCGCACGTCAGGGCTCTCAGCGGCGTTCAGCAGGTCTTCTAAGACGTAGGCGACGTCCTGGAGCAAGTTTTGGGCGTGAGTTTGACCGCACAGGGCGCACTGCCAGCTGAGAGGCAACTCGCGCTGCTGACTGAGCGCCTGCTGGCAACCTAATGCTAGCCAACGGCGCAGCGCCGCCACACTGACGGCTTCCGAATCGCAGGTGTTGGCGCTGAGATGGCTGAAATGATGCTGCAGCTGCGCGCCAAGCCGTGCCACCATCGCGCCGCGGCACAACGGGCAGGTGTAATGCACGCCGCGCTGGGCCAAAGTGATCGGCACAGGGCGATCTTCAGCGTCCAGAGCCCAGCGATACTCAACGGGCGACTTGTCCATGCGCTCTCAAGGGCGTAGTCATGGCTGCGGCGTCGGCGTTGGCAACGGATTGAAGTCAGTTGGACAATCCGTCAGCGTCGGCTGTTCGGGCACTTCAAAGCCGAGCACTTGGCTGACGAACTGCGCCCTGAGGCGCTCGCGCGCTATTGACCAATGCTGTTTGATAGCTTGTCGAGCGGCTTCTTCTTTGAAGAAGCGGAAGGTGGCTTGCTTGATCTGCTCGGAGTCAAAAGCGGCGCTTGCGAAAAGCGCCCTGTCAGTGCTCGTGCGCAGCGTCTCTGTGTTGATCTCGCAGCTCAGCACGCCTACTTGTCTGGCCTGCAGATCGGCGCCGAGCGCCACGCGCACCTCGCCTGTGGCCGAAGCGCTTTCGCCATACAGCAAGCTCAGAATGCCTATGCTGCGCTCCACGCGCACCGTTGCCTTGACTACAGTCTCGTAAGTGATCAGCTTCAGGCTGGGATTGCCCGTCACGCTCAGGGCCAGCGTGTAGATGCTCAAGCCTGCGCTTTGCGCGCTTTTGATCAGCTGGTTGAAAAAGTTGGGCAGGAAGAGCGCGGATGCGCCACACAGGCCGAAGATGATTGCCACGATCAGGATCACAAGGCGGAGTTGCCGCCACACGAAAGCAAACGGCGCCAACAAGCAGCCCAGAGGATTAAAGTTACTTTTGCCTGCCATGTGCGATCTCCTGCGCGGTCGGTTTGGGCAAAGTCTAGCACACTCTCGGCGCTCTTGATAGCGATGCAGAGATCGGCGCGCCGATCTCTGCATTAGAAAAGCTCAGTTGCGCAGTGGCTTGCCCGTCAGCAGCATGTGCTGAATCCGATCCAGCGTTTTTTGCTCGCCCAGCAAGCTCAGGATCGCCTCGCGCTCTAAATCCAGGAAGAGCTGCTCATCCACCCAGGTTGGCGCGCTCAGATCGCCGCCGCACAAGATGTGCGCCAAGTGCCGCGCCAACTTGGCATCGTGATCGCTAGCATACTTGCCCTGATGCATTTGGTAGATCGCCATGTGCAGCGCTGCTTTGGCATCGCGCCCTGCAGCGTAGAGCTTGTGCGGCGGAGCTGGCACATAGCCGCCTTCCACCAGCTCTAGGACTGTGCGCTTGGCTTCGGCCAGCAGGCGCGAGCGATCCATCACAATGCGATCCACGCTGCGCAGGAAGCCCATCTCGCGCGCTTCCATGGCGCTGCTGCTCGTCTTGGCCAGTGCCAGCTGCTCAAAAGCCTTCTGCAGTGGCGGCAGCGGATCGGCATTTGGAATCTGCATGGCAGGCGTGATGATGCGCTTGACCATCTCCTTAGTGCCGCACCAAGCCGGGATCAGGCCGACGCCAACTTCCACTAAGCCGATGTACAGCTCAGCGTGCGCTACCACACGCGCGCCTGTCATGGTGATCTCAGCGCCGCCGCCAACGGTCACGCCGAAGGGCGCGGTCACAATCGGCTTCGGGAAGTAGCGCATGGCCTGCATGAGCTGCTGGCCGCCGATGATCATCTGCTCGATCTCAGCGAATTGCTTGTTTTGCGCCGCCATGGCCATGATGAACAGATTGGCGCCGGCTGAGAAATACTCGCCCTGATTGCCGATGACCATGCCCTCGAATTCGCCGCGATCCAGGCGCTCCAGCGCCCGCTGAATCAGCGCGAAGATGTCGTTATCTAGTGCATTCGCCTTCGTGCGGAACTCCACTAAGCAGACTTTATCGCCCATGTCATAGAGCGCGGCGCTGCTGTTCTCTTCCACTATTTTGCCCGCAGCGCGTAGCTGATGAAGCATCACGATGTTTTTATCGGGCAGCACGGCCTCATAGGCCTTGCGCTGTGGATTGTAAATGCCCGTCACGGCGCCGCTCGCATCGCGTTGATAAAACCTCTCATAACCGTTGGCAAGCATCTCCTCGATCCAAGCGGGCAGGCTGTAGCCGTCCGCCTTCATGCGCGCGACGCTCTCGCGCACGCCGATGGCGTCCCAAATCTCGAAGGCGCCCAGCTCGTGATTGAAGCCCCACTTGTTGGCGTTATCGATGCTGGCGATATCGTCGGCGATCTCGCCGAGCATAGCGGCCGCATAGCTCAGGTAGAAGGCGTGCAAGTGCCACAGATACACGCCCGCGCGATCCGTCTCAGCGATGAGCGCCTTGATCCGAGCGCCCGTATCGGCGATCTTGCGATGCTTCTCGACGCTCTCAAAGCGCACTTTTTGTGGCGGCTCATACTCAAGCGTGCGCAGGTTCAGCGCCCAGAACTCGCGCTGGCCGTTCTGCTCCACTTTTTTGTAGAAGCCCTGCCCTGTTTTATCGCCCAAGAAGTTGTTGCGCATCAGGAATTCGGTCACCTGCGTGATGCCTGGGTGGCGCAAGACTTCGCGCTGCGGATCGTTTGGGATAGCAGGATAGAGATTCTGCGCCACGTAGGCCAGCACATCGATGCCAACCACATCGGCGAGGCGGAAGGTGCCCGACTTCGGGCGCCCGATCAGCGGGCCCGTCAGCAGATCGATTTCCTCAACCGTGTAGCCGTGATCGTAGGCGTAATTCATGCCGAAGCCGCCCGCCACGCTGATGAAGCGATTGGCGATGAAATTAGGCGTGTCCTTGCAGATGACCACGCCCTTGCCCAAGATTTTAGTGGCGAAATCGGCCATGAATTGTACTAGCGCAGGCTCCGTGTGCGCACCAGGGATAATCTCCAGCAGCTTGAGATGGCGCGGCGGATTGAAGAAGTGTGTGCCCAGAAAGCGGCGCTTGAAGGCCTCGCTGCGCCCTTCAGCAATGGCGTTGATGGAAAGCCCTGAGGTGTTGGTCGAGATGATCGCCGTCGGCTTGCAAACAGCTTCCAGCTTCTCCATCAGCGCCTGCTTGATGGGCAGCTTCTCGACCACTACTTCAATTACCCAGTCGCACTCAGCCAGGCGGCCGAGATCGTCCTCGAGGTTGCCAATACTGATGCGCTCGAGGTCGGCGGGATGAAAAATGGCCGGGATACGGCTCTTCTTCAGCTTCTCGATATTCTCAATAGCAATAGCGTTGCGCTTGGCAGGCGGATCGCCCGCATGAGTCTCTTTGGCAGCGATATCCAGCAGCACGACAGGTATGCCCACGCCTGCTAGCAAGGTAGCGATGCCGCCGCCCATCGTGCCCGAACCGATCACGCCGACTTTACGAATGACGTAGCTCATCAAAAGTCTCCTAGCGGAAATTTAATTCAATGTCCGTTCAATTTTATCCATTTCGAGCGAAGTTATCAAAGTTTGCAGCGCGGACGTTGCAAGTAGGCACACGACGCCGTACAATCAGCGCGCTTAGAGCGTGCCTGCACGCGAAGGGCTTTTTTTGACGAGCTAGAGCATATGGGTTATTTCATCGGCATTGATGGCGGCGGCACAAGCACTAGATTCGCGCTTGTGGACGCCGAATTGAGGCTGCTCGGGCGCGCTGAGCGCAGTGGCGCCAACCCGAACGTGGTCGGGCGTGAGGCGGCGCGCCAAGCGCTCTCTGAGGGCGTGGCGGCCGTCTTGGGGGCGGCGCAGGTGCCGCTGAGCGCAGTGAGCGGCATTGGCGCAGGCCTGGCAGGCTTGGATCGCCCTGCCGACCACGCGCGCTTTCAGGCGCTCTTCGCCGAGCTGTTTCCCAAGGTGCCTGTGACGCTAGATAACGACGCTGTGCCCGTGCTGTATGCAGCCAGCGGACGCGCCTTCGGCATTGTCACTATCAGCGGCACGGGCATGATCGCGCTAGGCGTGGATGAGCGCGCGCGGCGCGCGCGCAGCGGCGGCTGGGGCCACTACGCCGATCGCGGCAGCGGCTATATGGTCGCTCGCGAGGCGCTCCACGCGCTCTTCAGCGCCTACGATCGCGGCGAGGAATCGGCGCTGGGCAAGGCGATATGCGCTAGGCTCGGCTTATCAGCCGTGCCTGAGCTAGTGGATTGGCTCTACGCGCCTGAGCGGCGTGTGAACGATATCGCGGCGCTGGCCACAGAAGTGGTGCAGTTGGCTGAGTCAGGCGATCTGATGGCTGTGCGCCTGCTGTGTGATGCGGCGCAGGCGCTCGCTGATGCAACGGCGACTGTGGCAGCGCGCCTGAGCTTTGGTGCGCAGCCGTTCCCTGTGGTCTTGGCAGGCAGCCTGTTTTTGCACTCCAAAGTGCTGCGCGATTTCTTCGCACACGCGCTGCAAAGCCAACAGCCGCGCGCTCAGCTGATCCAAGCGGCGCACAGCGCCGCAGTTGGCGCCGCGATGATGGCTATGGCAGCACAAGGCGTCTCTTTCCCTGCGCCGCCAAGCGCCGAGCTGCCTCAGGCGCGCCTGCCGCATCGCCGCGCCACCGAGCGCCGTCATCCTTTGACTTATGGCGCGCATCGCCGCGCCACGCTGGACTGGCTGAGCGCGATGAACCTTGAGGATGCGCGCGTGCCGCACTTGATGCAGCCTGTGCTGCCTGCACTTGCGGCGCTGATTGAGGCCATCGCGCCGCGCTTTCGGCAAGGCGGGCGCCTGATCTACGTCGGTGCTGGCACCTCAGGGCGGCTGGCCATTCTGGACGCGGCTGAGTGCGTACCGACCTTCGGCACGCGCCCTGAACAAGTGGTTGCTGTCTTGGCGGGCGGCCTGCCCGCGCTGCTACAGGCTGTAGAAGGCGCTGAAGACGATCGAGCCGCCGGCGGCGCGGCGATCATCGCGCTAGACGTGAGCGCGCAGGACAGCGTGATCGGTGTGGCAGCTAGTGGCGCCACGCCGTTCGTCGTCGGCGCGCTTGAGGCAGCCAATGCGCTCGGCGCGCTAACAGGCTGCATCGTCAACGTGGTTGAGGCGCCTTTGGCGGCGCTCGCCCTACACCCGATTTGTATCCCTACAGGCGCTGAAGTGCTGATGGGATCGACGCGGCTGAAAGCAGGCACGGCTCAGAAACTCGCCCTGAACATGCTCTCGACGGGCGTGATGTTGCGTGCAGGGCGCATTTATGAGAACTTGATGACGGAGATGCGCGCCGCTAACCTGAAATTGCGCGAGCGCGCTGCTGTGATCGTGGCGGAGGCCGCTGAGCTGGATTTGGCGCAGGCGCGCGATATGCTAGAGGCTTGTGATGGCGAGATGAAAACGGCTATCGTCGCGGCACGGCTGGGCTTGTTGCCCGAAGCAGCGCGCGCGCGCCTTGCCGCTGTGAACGGCGATCTGAGCGCGCTGCTGGGCTGAACGCGCGGCGCGCCATAGTTGAGCGTAGAGGGAAAGCTGCCTATGACCACAGAGAGAGTCCACGCGCCATCGGCGGGCAAGATCGCCCGATCGGCTATCGTTGTGATCGGCATCCTCGCCTTTGGCAAGCTCTTCAGCCTCTCGGAGAAATGGATCGGCTTGGATCGTTTCGGCGTCGGTGTGGACTGGGATACCTTCGCCGCGGCCAATCAACTGCCCGAGCAGCTCTACAATCTGATCGGCGGCGGCGCCTTGGCGTTCGCCTTCATCCCGATCTTCAGCGGCGTCCTGGCGCGCAGCAGCCGCGACCAGGCTTGGAAGCTCGCCTCGAACGTGTTGAACACGATCTTCCTGGCGGCGCTCTTGCTCAGCGCGATCGTCTTTGTGTTCGCGCCGCAGCTCATCAGCACGCTGATCGCGCCTGGATTCGCCAAACCGTATTTGCCTTTGCGCGTCTTCGCCGATCCGTTCAGCGGCGAGCTGTTCCTCTACTTGGCGCGCCCCGACTTGGTCATGCAGACTGCGAACTTGATGCGCATCCTGCTCTTGAGCCTGATGCTGTTCTCAGTCAGCGGCTTGTGCAGTGGCATTCTGCACACGCACCAGCATTTTGTGGCGCCAGCGCTTGCGCCGATCCTGTATGACGTGGGCAATTTGCTGGGCGTGGCCTTCTTGGCACGCTTCTTCGGTATTTATGGCGCGGCGATTGGCGCAGTGATTGGCGCAGCGCTGCATCTGAGCGTCCAGCTGATCGCGCTCATGCGGGTGCGCGCGCGCTGGCTGCCTTACTTGAATTGGCGCGATGCCGAGCTGCGCCAAGTGATCCGCCTGATGATTCCGCGCGCCATCAGCCTAGGCTTGGCCAACCTCGACCTGCTGATCGCCTACAACATCGCCTCGACGCTTGGTAGCGGCTCGGTTGCCGCTTTCAATCGCGGCTGGACGCTGATGCAGCTGCCGCAAACGCTGATCGGCACGGCTATGGGCATCGTGATCTTCCCGACTCTGGCCGCGCTGAGCGCCAATCAGGATTTGAGCGGCAAGCGCGCTGCGATGTCAGGCGCGCTGCGCTTCGTGCTGATCGCCTCGATTCCAGCCGCCTTGATCATGGTCGTGGCAGGGCGGCCGTTAGTGGCGATTCTGGAAGGCGGAGCCTTCGATCCTGCCAGCGCTGATCGCGTCTTTGCGGTGCTGCAGATGTTCGCGCTGGGCATCCTGACCTGGAACTTGCTGGAGATCGTGGCGCGCAGCTTCTATGCCGATAAGGACATGATCACGCCGTTAATTTCCGCGGTGATCGAGACAGTCGTGTTCGTCGGCTTGGCTGTGCTGCTCACGCAAAGGCTGCAGACGAGCGGCTTGGCGTTGGCGAACAGCCTGGCCGTCGGCTTGCAGGTTTTCTTCCTTGCGGCGATCTTGAGGCGCCGCTGGCAGGGCATAGATGAAGGCGCACTGCTCAAGAGCGCCTTCAAAGCGTGCCTTAGCGCCGCTGTGATGGTCGCGGCGATGCTGGCAGTTGCGCCCTTTGTGACCGACCTGAGATTGCCGCTCGATCGGCGCCTGCTGCTCTTGATGGAAGCGGGCCTGCAGATTGGCGTCGGCGGCGCTGTGTATTTGGGCATGATGGTGCTCTTGCGCACTGAGGAAGTGCTGCAATTGCCGCGCCTGATCCTAGCGCGTCAGCGCGTCCAAACAGTAGGCGACTAGCCGTGTGAGCTACTATGCTGCGACGATTTCTGAGGCATGTGACCTTGCTCAGCCTTGCGCTCAGCCTGGCCTTCAGCCTGACGCTCGGCGCAGTGCGCGCTGCGCATAACGACTACGCGTGCCTGCGCTTCTACTACAACGCGCGCCAAAATTGGCTGCTGGACTTGAACAGCGGTGTTTATTTGCACGATAGGAGGCTGACAGGCTCGCCATTGGACGTGCGGCGCGGCGCGGTCTCGCCTGATGGCGCCTATATTGCTTATGTCAATCAGGCTTACACAGGCCGCTATAGCTTGTATCTCCAGCCGAACGATTTGCCGCGCAGCCTGAACCTGCCGATGGCCTGCGCTGACCTGATGACCTGTTGGCGCTCGCAGCCGCCGAGCGCCGCTGCACAGCGGCTGCAACTGAACACGCCTGTGATTGGCATGGCGTGGGCGCCTGATAGCGCGCTGCTGGGCTATGTGTGGCTAGAGCGCAGCGGCGTGATCAAGGCGGCAGCGAACACGCCTTCGGGCGCGCTCATTGCTGAGCAGACTGTCACGGGCGAGTATCCGACTTTCCATGGCTGGGCAGCAGAAGGACGCTACCTGCTCTTCAGCACTCAGGATGGCGCCTTGCGCCTGACGCTGCACTTCTGGGCGCCGCGAGAAAACAAGTTGTACAGCCACCTCATCGGCGCAGTGCGTGGCGTGCCGCCATACATCGCCTTCGCTATCGCGCCGCGCCACAGCCGCGCTGCAGCCATTGCCGCGGACCGCGATGGCATGCCGATTCTGTACCTTCTCTCGGCTGAAGGCGGCATCGAGCGCCAAGAACGCCTGCCGCCGCACATCGATTGGCGCTTCAACTGGTCGCCAATGGGCAACGCCGTTGGCCTTTACCATTTCGATCCGCCTTACTGGCACTTCAGCATCTATGAAGCGGCAGGCGGCGCGCATCGCAGCATCGGCGGCGTGACCACAGGCGCAAGCCTGATGCAGCGCGACGGCCTGCGCCCGTTCTTCTGGTCAGCTGATGGCCAGTCGGCGGCGTTCGTGCTGCCCAATCGCGATGGCACGGGCAGGCTGATGCGCTACCATCTGGCTGAGCAGCGCCTCACGCCAATCCGCGAGGCTGTGCTGGAGGCTTACGAAGCGCCTCAGCAAGGGCGCGTGGCACTGGTGCGGCAGGTGGGTGCGCGCAGCGCGCTGGAAGTGCTGGATGTGCAGAGCGGCGCCGCGCAGCTCATCGCCACGCGCGATCAGGTGCGCCAAGTGCTGTGGCTGCGCGGCGCTGAGGCGCTGAGCTTCGTCGCGCTCGGCGACGGGGCGCTCTCAGTCGAATATGCCGACCTTGCGCGTCACGCTGTGCAGCCGCTGCTGCGCGCGCAGCGCCTCTACGAGCCGCTGCGCCAAGAGCCTGCCACTAATCTCTTGACGCTCTGGTGGCGCGCAGCCGACGGACGCACCTATCTGGATGCTTATACACCGCTCGGCGAACGCGCCTACCGCTATCGCCTGCTCGGCGAACGTGGCAGCCGAGCGCCGATCCTGTTCAGCGCAGCTGATGGCAGCGCCACGCTGATCATGGTGAGCGCCGACGACGGCGCCGAGTACCTGCAGATCGCGCTCAGCGACGGCGAGCACGCCTACCTGATCGACTCGGATGAGCGGCGCTCAACCGTTGCCTTGTGGTCGCCTGACGGCCAGCGCGTGGCTGTGGTCACTTCGCCATTGAGCAACCTGCCCAGCACAGCGCGTCAGCGTTTGCGCGTGCTGGATCGCAACGGCGCGCTCAAATACGATTTTCAAGCGCTCACAGTCGGCTTGCTCTACGCTTGGACGCGCTGCGGTTGAAGGCAGTGGCAGCTGAGCGCGGCGCAGCGTAGCCTATGGGGCAAGCCTTGCGCAGCGCGCCAACTAGTGTTACATTCAGCGCGCTGAGCGTAACTCTGCAGACGGCGAGAGCGGTATGAAGATCACTTTTCACGGCGCGGCGCGCGCGGTCACAGGCTCTCAACATTTGATCGAAGTCAACGATCGGCGCATTCTGCTGGATTGCGGTTTGTATCAAGGCAAGCGCAGCGAAGCCTACGACCGCAATCGCCGCTTGCCCTTCGAGGCCTCGCGCATCGATGTCGTCGTCCTCTCACATGCGCACATCGATCACAGCGGCAACTTGCCTACGTTGGTCAAGGCAGGTTTCCGCGGCGATATCTACACCACTTTTGCCACGCAAGATTTGTGCGGCGCCATGCTGCTGGATAGCGCCTACATCCAAGAGCGCGATGTACAGTACGTGAACAAAAAGCGCGCCCGCAAAGGCGAGCCGCCTTTCAAGCCGCTCTACACACAGGCAGAAGCCGTCCAGGCGCTACGCTACTTCCACGCCATTGCCTATGAACGCACTGTGACGATCCTGCCTGATATCACGCTCACTTTCTACGACGCCGGCCACATGCTCGGCAGCGCCATTGTGGTGCTGAATATTTCCGAACGCGAGAGCAGGCGCGATATTCGGCTGGTCTTCAGCGGCGATCTCGGGCAGCCAGGCTTGCCGATCCTGCGCGATCCGACCTTGATCGATGAAGCCGATGTGCTGATCATGGAGAGCACCTATGGCGATCGCTTGCACGAATCCTTTGAAGATAGCACGCGCCGCCTTGAGCAAATCGTGGCGCAGACCTACAAACGCGGTGGCAAGGTCATCGTCCCTTCTTTTGCCGTCGGGCGCACTCAGGAGCTGGTCTATGCCTTGCATCAGCTGCAGCGCAAGGGCGACCTGCCGCCGCTCAAGATTTTCGTGGATAGCCCGCTGGCAGTCAACGTGACCGCCATCTTCGCCAATCATCCTGAAGCCTACGATGAAGAGACGCGCGCCTTCATCAGCGGCGATAAGGCGCACTTGGATCCATTCGGTTTCCAAGGGCTGATCTACGTGCGCTCTGTGGAAGAGAGCAAGGCGCTCAACTTCCTGAACGAGCCCGCCATCATCATCAGCGCTAGCGGCATGGCCGAGTCAGGGCGCATCCTGCACCATCTCGCCAACAACGTTGAGGACCCGCGCAACACTATCTTGATCGTCGGCTTTCAAGCCGAACACACGCTCGGGCGCCGCATCGAAGAGCGCCAGCCGCGCATCCGCATCTTCGGCGAGGAATATCAGCTGCGCGCACAGGTCGAGCGCCTGACAGGCTTCTCAGCCCACGCCGATCGCAACGCACTGCTGGCATGGGCAGGCGCCTTCAAGAAGAAACCGCTGCGCACCTTCCTAGTGCATGGCGAAGAGCCTGCCTTGAGCAGCCTCGCCGAAGCGCTCAAGGCCGAAGTCGGCTTTGAGCGCGTGGATATCCCTGATCTGCATCAAGCCTTCAGCTTGTGATGAACTATGAGCAGCTCAAGTTCACTTCAGAATCCCTTTCTGGAAGAATGGCGCGATTGCCTAGTGGCATACTACGCACAAGTCCTGCAGCGCAACGAGCCCGACCTAGAAGCCTCAGTGCGCCAACTGCTGTTGCGAGTCGGCGTGGCTGAAGAGCGCGTGATGGCGCTGCGCGCACAAACCTTGCCTGAGCCTGCACTTGAGCTTGAACCTACGCCTTCTGAGCCTGAGCTTTCTGAGCCTGAGCTTGAGCCTGAACCTGCATCTTCTGAACTCGAGCTACGCCATTCAGCGCCTGAGCCGCCTGTAAAGCCCAAAAAAGAGCCGCCTAAGCAACTGAGCTTCTTCTAACTTGAGCATCACTCAGCAAGAGCGCTTTATGAATACACCTTTGGTCGAATGCGTGCCAAACTTCAGCGATGGGCGCCGCCCACAAGTGCTGGAGGCCATTGTGAGCGCCATTCAGCGCGCTGCGCCCGTTAGCGTCTTGGATTACAGCAGCGATCACGATCACAACCGCAGCGTGGTCACTTTTGTAGGCGCACCTGATGACGTCCTAGAGGCTGCTTTCGCTGCCATACAGATAGCTGCGCAGTTGATCGACATGGAGGTGCATCGCGGCCAGCATCCGCGCATTGGCGCGACCGACGTGGTGCCGTTTGTGCCCTTGCGCGGCATCACGCTTGAGCAATGCGCCGAATTGGCGCGTCGGCTGGGCGAGCGCGTCGGCACTGAGCTAGGCATTCCCGTCTATTTGTACGAAGCAGCGGCAAGGCGCCCTGAGCGCCAGAACTTGGAAGCAGTGCGGCGCGGTGAGTACGAAGGCTTGAAGAGCGCCATTCAAAGCGACCCTGAGCGCGCACCTGATTTCGGCCCGTCGCAGCTGGGCAAGGCAGGCGCCGTCGCTATCGGCGCACGCCCGCCTTTGATCGCCTTCAACGTTTACCTGAACACTTCCGAAGTCGAGATCGCCAAGCAGATTGCCAAGGCAGTCCGCCATTCCAGCGGCGGCTTGCGCTATGTCAAGGCGCTCGGCCTGCTGGTAGATGGCAAGGCGCAGGTCAGTTTGAACCTGACCGATTACAAGCACACGCCCATTCAACGCGCCCTGGAGCTGATTCGGCGCGAGGCCGATCGCTATGGCGTGCGGCCTGTGCGCACTGAGCTGATCGGCTTGATCCCTGAAGACGCCCTGATCGAAGCCGCTATCTGGTACTTGCAGCTGAGCGATTTCGATCCCAATCAGCGAATCCTAGAGCGCCGCTTGCAGAATTTGCCGCCACACCTGGCAGCAGCCGAGCCGCCTGGCGACTCGGCGCCGCCCGAGCCTGCTGTGCCCAAAGAAGCGACTGTCCGCGCTGCGCCGACGCCCGATCTAGCCGCTTTTGCCCAGTCTGTGGCCCAAGGGACACCCATGCCAGGCGGCGGCGCTGTGGCAGCGCTCGTCGGCGCTTTGGCGGCGGCGCTGGGCGAGATGGTAGCGCGTTTGACCATTGCTAGCAGCCGCGAGCGCTACGCGCCCGTCAAAGCAGAGATGGAAGCCTTAGCGAGTCGGGCTGCAGCGCTGCGCCATGCCTTGCTCGAGGCAATCGAGCGCGATAGCCGCGCCTTCAATGCCGTAGTCAGCGCCTATCAGCTGCCGCCAACTCAACCTGAGCGCGAGCAGAGCATTCAGGCGGCGCTGCGCGATGCCGCCCAAGTGCCGCTCGATGTGATCATGCACTGCCTAGAGGTGATCAAGCTTGTGCGCACAGCCACTGACCGCGGCTTGGATCGCGCCGCTGCTGACGCCGCCACAGGCGCCTATATGGCGCAAGCTGCTATCGAAAGTTCGGCGCTGAACGTGCGCGTGAACGCCGCTTTGCTCAACGATAGCGTCTTGGCGCACGCCCTAACACAACAGGCGCTCTCAGCCGTTGGCGAGGCGCGCGCGCTGTGCGCGGACGTGATCGTCATCGCCGAGACGCGCGCTAAACTTCGCTAGATCGTAGGTTCTCAGAAAGACCCGATGAAAACGCCCATCTTTTTCCTGATCGCCTGCCTCGGGCTCGCCATCTTGCCAAACATGGCGCCGAACGCGACCCACCAACAGCTGACGGCGCAGATTGCCGCCCAGATCACTGCCACGCCTTTGCGCTCGCCCACGCCAACCGTGACGCTCACGCCCACACTCACCTTGACGCCGAGTTTGGCGCCGACTTTCATCGCCACCTCAGTGCCAAACTTCATCAGCGCTGAGTCGGCGCTTTGGACGCCGCCTGCGCCCGTCAATCGCGTCAGCGGCAATTTCCTCTTCGGGCGCCCGTTCGCTTTTCAGCACAACACCTATTGGTCGCGCGAGTACAGCTACGGCTCGACCAAGCGCGGTCAGCTGCAGGTGCATCACGGGCTGGATTTCAGCAATCCCAGCGGCGTGGCCGTCTTGGCAGTGGCAGATGGCGTGGTCTATTATGCTGGGCCTGATGTTGGGCGCATGTTCGGCCCGCGCCCTGATTTCTACGGCATCCTGGTGGTGATCGAGCATCCGTACATGTACAGCACGGGCCAGAAAATCTACACGCTCTACGGTCACCTGCGCCAAGAGGCCGTCTACACAGGCCAGGCAGTGAAGGCAGGGCAGGTGATCGGCTATGTAGGCGCGACAGGCGTGGCGCTCGGCCCGCACTTGCATCTTGAGGTGCGCGTCGGCGATCCTGAGAGCTATGATGCAACGCGCAACCCTGAGCTGTGGCTGACGCCCTACGAAGGCAACGGCGTGGTGGCAGGCGTGGTGCGCGATATTTACGGCAACAAGCTGCCAGGCGTGCAGCTAGAGCTACAGGCGCCGGGCAACAATCACCTGACCTTCAGCTATAGCGGCACGCGCGTCAATGGCGATAACCGCTTAGGCGAAAACTTCGTGTTCGCCGATATCAGCAGCGGCTACTATTACCTGATCGTCAAAGGCGCTGATGGCGGCCTAGCGCATCGCCAATTGCTCTACGTCTGGCCAGGTCAAGTCACTTTCGTGGAAGTCTTTTTGATGCCATAGGATAGGAACCTTGCGATGAAAATCACCCAGCTTGAGCTGTTCACAGTGCCGCCGCGCTGGTTGTTCCTGAAAATTTCAACCGACGAAGGCTTAGTCGGCTGGGGCGAGCCGATTGTGGAAGGGCATGCGCAGACAGTAGCAGCGGCTGTGCGCGAAGCCGCCAGTTACTTGATCGGGCGCGATCCAGATCAGATCGAGGAGATTTGGCAGACGCTCTACCGAGCGCGTTTTTATCGCGGCGGCGCCGTGCTGATGAGCGCCATGGCAGGCATTGATCAAGCCTTGTGGGATATCAAGGGCAAGCGTTATGGCGTGCCGATCTATCAGCTGTTGGGCGGCGCCGTGCGCGATCACATCCGCGTGTATGCCTGGATCGGCGGCGACCGACCAGCAGACGTGGTCGCGGCAGCGCAAGAGAAGGCCGCGCAAGGCTTCACAGCGATTAAGATGAACGCCTCAGAGGAAATGCACTTCGTCGAATCTCACGCGGCTATCGAAGCTTGCGTGGCGCGCGTTGCAGCGCTGCGCGAGGCTATGGGCAGCGCCTTTGGCATCGCAGTGGACTTCCACGGCAGGCTGCATAAGCCAATGGCGAAAGTTTTGGCCAAAGCTCTGGAGCCGTATCATCCGCTCTTCATCGAGGAACCTGTGCTGCCTGAGCATAATGAGGCTTTGCCTGAGATCGCAGCGCACGCGGCTGTGCCAATCGCCACAGGCGAGCGCATGTACTCGCGCTGGGATTTTAAAACGCTTTTGGCGCGTGGCGGCGTGGATATCATCCAGCCCGATCTCTCGCACGCGGGCGGCATCACTGAAGTGCACAAGATCGCGGCAATGGCAGAAGCCTATGACGTCGCGCTAGCGCCGCACTGCCCGCTCGGGCCGATTGCATTGGCCGCGTGCCTGCAAATAGACGCCGTGTGCGCCAACGCTTTCATCCAAGAGCAGAGCTTGGGCCTTCACTACAATCAAGGCAACGACTTGCTCGACTATCTGGTCGATCCGAGCGTCTTTGCGTATGCGAACGGCATGATCAAGATTCCCAGCGGGCCTGGCTTGGGCATCCAGATCGACGAGGCAGCTGTGCGCGCGGCAGCCGAGCGCGGCCATGATTGGCGCAATCCTGTGTGGCGGCGCGCTGATGGCAGCATCGCCGAATGGTGACTTGCGCTCTGCGCCGAACGGTGTATGGTTATCTCGCCACACCATATCGATCGCTTTGACTGAGGAGCCATACAGCTGTGTCGTTGGCAACCATCCTGCAAGCTCTGGAAGTGCGCCGTCGTGCCGTCCAGGAGCCGTACTTCGTGCCAAGCCTTTGGGCGCATAGCGGCACGCAGCCTGAGCATACAGCAGCCATTCAGGTCAATCCGTACGACTTCTACTACCAGCTCTTGGCGAAGATCGCCATTCGGGCGGCACAGCCTTTAGTGGAAGGCGCAGGCGGCGATTGGTCGCGCCGCGCTGTGGTCTACAGCATGTTCCCGCGTGTGACCACAGCCTTCGATCATAATGGCGACGACCAGATCAGCCCTATGCCAAACAGCGATGGCTGGCGCGAGACAGGCACTCTGCTCAAGAGCATGGCGCTTTTGCCTTACATCCGCGAGATGGGCTTCAACACCGTCCACTTGTTGCCGATCACGGCTATCGGGCGCGATGGGCGCAAAGGCACGCTCGGATCGCCTTACGCCATTCGCAATCCCTACCTGCTGGACGAGAATCTAGCTGAGCCTGCGCTCGGCTTGACGGCTGAGCAGCTCTTCAGAGGTTTTGTCGAGGCGGCGCATCGGCTGGGCATGCGCGTTGTGATCGAGTTTGTGCTGCGCACTGCTGCCAAAGATTCGGACTGGGTTCCTGAGCATCCTGAGTGGTTCTATTGGATTCGGGCAGACGTGCCCGATCGCGCAGCTCACGTCGGGCGCACAGGCGCGCTGCACAGCTACGGGCAGCCGATCTTCTCGCCCGATACGCTCAACTTGATCTTCGCCAAAGTCAATGCCAATGATTTTCACGACCTGCCGCCGCCGCCACACCAATATCGTGCCATGTTCACGCCGCCGCCGCGCCCTGACCAAGTGCGCCTTGAAGATGGGCGCTATATCGGCACTCTGGATGACGGCACCCGCGTGCGCATTCCCGGCGCCTTCGCCGATTGGCCGCCTAACGACGTGCAGCCGCCTTGGTCAGACGTGACCTACTTGCGCCTATACGATCATCCGAATTTCAACTACATGGCCTATAACACCTTGCGCATGTACGATGCCTTCTTGGCGCAGCCTGAGCATCGCAACGCGCCGCTGTGGGAACGCCTGATCGGCATCATCCCGCATTATCAGCAGCATTTTGGCATTGATGGCGTGCTGATTGATATGGGACACGCCCTGCCCATGCCGCTCAAGCAGCGCATCATCGCCACAGCGCGCGCCGCCGACCCTGACTTCGCCTTTTGGGACGAGAATTTCTCCATTGATGGGCAAACCCGAGAGCAAGGCTACAACGCCGTGGTCGGTTATTGGCTGCTGAGCGTGCATGAGGCCCACAGCGTGCGCAACCTGATCCATCAGATGGCGCATCACGCCTTCCCTATCGCCTTCTTCGGCGCTATGGAGAATCACAACACGCCGCGCGCCTTTGCGCGCTATGGCGGCGTCGCCTACGCCCATTACGCCTTGGCGCTCTCGATTGGCATTCCAGCCATTCCTTTCATCCAAAGCGGCTTCGAGCTGGGCGAGACTCAGCCGCTGAACACTGGGCTTGGCTTCAGCAGCGAGGAAATACGGCGCTACACAGCCGAAGACCTGCCCTTATTCAGCCTCTGGGCATATGACTGGTGCCGCGCCGAGAATTGGATACGCTCCGTGCGCCATGCGCTCAGGATTCGCCACAAATTCGAGGCGCTCCTGAGCGATTCGGCGCCGCACACCTTCCTGATCGGCAGCTCGGATAATCCGCATCTTTTGGTCTTCTCGCGGCGGCGCGATGACCAGTGGTTGTGCTTCATCGCTAACACGGATATGGCGCACGAACAGCGCGGGCGCGCCATCATACGCGCCAAGTCCGTGCGCGTGCCTGGCTATTGGGGAATCTATGGCGATGGCATGGACGTGCAGCAAGAGCTCGCCGTGACTGTCTCTTTGGCGCCAGGCTATGTGCTGATCATCGATGTGGCGAGCTTGCAGCACAGCGAAATGTGAAGGCGAGCGCGGATGCCACCAAGCAGGCTCAAAGGCGTAGCTATCCGTCAGCTGAGCGAGCTGAGTGCCATCAGCGTCCATCAGCATGATCACTCAGCGCTTCTCAGCGGCGAGGTAGTGTTCGAAAGCGATAGTGCTGCTATCAGGCCTCCAGGCGGGCGCGTGATTGAAGCGCCCGATTCGGGTCAGCTGCTGGACGCGCCTTCCAGCGCCACCAGGCCTTGCCCTGCTTTTAGGTGCAGCCAATCGCCATTTTGAATCAGGCGCGTGGCAGCGCGCACATTGGTGATAGACGGCAAGCCAAGCTCGCGCAGGATGATCGAGCCGTGCGAGAGATCGCCGCCCGTCTCAACGACGGCGCCTTGCACCTGCGCGAAGATCGGCAACCAGCCGACGTCCACTGAGCGCGCCACAAGGATCACAGGCGGCTCGAATGGCGGTGGCGTTTGAGTCGGCTCGTGCAGCACCCAGGCGCGCCCTACGACTTCGCCGACCGTCAGGCTGATGCCGCGCAGGTGTGGCGAGCGCGCCTCAGGTGGCAGATCGCGCTCGAGATCGTCAAAGCGATGCAAGAGATCAGGCACAGGCAGGCGCTTCAGGCGCGCGATCTCGGCTGTGCGCTCAGCAAAGAAGACTGCATCAGGTGCCCAGCCGTCGTCCAGGCGCAAGACCTCGTCAATGGTCAGCTCCCAGATTGAATCAGGCTCGGGCAGCTGAGCGCGCTGAACAGCTCGCTTGGCCAAGCGCAGCAAATTGGCGCGCAGCACGTCAAAAGCGCGCATAGCGTGATAGCGCAGTTGTTCGCGCGCGCGCACCGCGCGGTTCGCTTGCCAGGCCAAGGGCAAAGTCAGCAGCCCTTTGAGCGTACGCCGTGGCGGCTTGCGCTCGGTTGAGGGCGCCAAGAGCATGCTCAAGAGCGGCGCAGGCTGCTCGTGGAAGCGCGGACGCGCAAGATCGCTCTCGTAAATGCCGCGATGCCCGTGCTTTTTCAGGTAGCGTTCCCATTGGGCGCGGAAAGTCGGGTCGTCGGGCAAGGCGCCGCGCTGAAGCGCCGCGCGCACAGCAGCATTGTTCGCCGCAAGCTGCCGCAAAGGCGCGAGATCGGTATAAAGCGCTGTGGCGATGCTGCGCGTGCGCAGGCTATGCTCTTCTAGCACGCCAAAGCGGCGCAGCAGCAACATCGGCAGGCTGATGGCCGAAGTCAGCGCGAACATACCTGTGACCAGCTCTGTGTAGACGCGCTGCGCCGCGCTGATGAGCTGATCGAAGCGTTCGAAAGTTTGCGCAGTTTGCTGATATATGCGGCGCTGCTTGCGGCGCGCCGTTTGCACAGCGAAGAGCTGCGCCATGCCGAAGCGCATCAGTGGCACCGCCTTACGGAGCATCTGCCACACATTGGCGGGATAGTCCCGCTCGACTTCGCCGCCGATCGAGTCAGTCACCAGTTTAGAAGGCAGGCCGAAGGTGCGCATCATCTCGACCATCAAGGAGAGGTTGATGTATGGGCGCCCGTTGAAGACCTCGATGAATGGGCGATTTTCAGGCAGGGCGCTATCGAAAGCGCGGTAGTAGGCGAAAAGGCGATCGGCGCACGAGGCGATCAGGCTAGTCATGAACACAGACGGCAAGGGCGGCAAGATTTCCTTGTGATTGGCGATAGTGAAGGCTTCGTTGCGCCGAGTCGGGCGCGTGATCGGGCGAATTTGAATCAGCCAGCAGGTCGTGCCATCATCAGCCCATTCGATGTCCCAGTCGCGTCCGCTGCGCTTGTGGCTGAAGACGCGGCGCACCTGGCGCAGCAAGAGCTGCAGGCGCTGCGCCCAAGCGGGCAGGTCGGCGTTGGGCTTTTCGCCAGGGCGCAGCTTGGGCAAGCTGAGCGACTGGCCCGCTACAGCGCCGCTGACCAGCTTATCGGCCAAGCCTTCAGTGAAATTGACCAGATCGTCGGCGTGCACGTGTTCGGTGAAGGCGACGCCGCTGTGCTTGGCGTCTACCATGCGCATGATCAACACATCGCGGCGCAAGGCGCCGAGCTGCGCCTGATGCCGCTCAGCCGATCCCCAAACGGCGCCGAGCGCCTCCGCCAGCTGCACAGGGTCGCGCCCATCGACGTTCAGGCGCGTGGCAAAATAGCCCGCCAAGCTCTGCGCCTCTCCATCTTCAGCCGAGAAAGCCGAGCGCACAGCGAACGGGCCAGGCAATTCCCATTCGAAGTTTGGGAAGCCGATGGCGAAGACCAAGCGCGAAGGATCGGGCACGCTGATCGAGCCATCATCGTGGCGGCGCACTAAGCCGCTGCCCAGCGCACGCCGCCACGCCTCATCCACCAAGATGATGCCGATTGGCACAGGCAAGCGGTAGCGCCGCGCCACGTCCAGCAGCGCCGCCTTGGGCCCGATGCCGTATTTAGCGGCGCCGCCATAGCCTAAAGGCAACCACAAGCGCTCTTTTTTGCCCGTCAAGGTGCCGTAGTAGCTCATCGATCACGCCTCACCTTGTCTCACAAAGCCAGGACTCGTTGCGCCAATGCGGAAACTTCGGCTGCGTACTGCGCAGGCTGCTCGATCATCGGAAAATGATCCCATTCTGGCACGATGCGCACGACGTGGCGCGGCAAAAGCGCCTTGTAGTCCTCGACATGCTCAACGCTCAGCACGCGTTCGCGCCCGCCCCAGAGCAAGCCTGCAGGCACGCTGCTCGGGCGCAAGCCCTTGAACCACTCGGCCGTGATCAGATCGAACATTTGCCCGAAGGCAGCGCAGTGCCGATAGGCGCTGAAGAATTGCTGCAGATGGTCGTTGGGCACAGGCTGACGGAACAGCAGGCGCCGCCATAGCGGACGCAAGAGCGGCTCGCTGATCAGCCACTTGCCCAAAGCGCGCATGAAAGGCAGCTTCATCAGCTTAGGGAAGCGCCGCGATTCCAAGCGCGTGCCAACAGGCGCATGCAGGATTATCGCATCGACTATCTCAGGCTGATGCTGGATCAGCTCCAGGACGAAGGCGCCGCCGATGCCGTGCCCAAGCAGCAGGCGCGGGCGGCGCTCAGGCACGACCAGCCCTGCCAGGCGCTCGGCGTAATCGCGCATGCGCTTCAAGGCGGGATTGCGCGGCACGGCGCCGAAGCCATCCATGGTCAGCGGCACGAAATGCACTTCAGGCGGCATGTACGGCGCGCAAAGGGCGAAGCGCTGGGCGCTGCCGCCGTTGCCGTGCAGCGCGATCAAGGTCAGTGGCGCGTCAGCCATCAAGCGCTCATGGGCTGCAGGCGTTGTTGTGCTGCCAGGCTTGGAATCGTCCGCCAATCAGGATGATCGCCGGCGTGCTTGAAGTCGTGCTGCCAGGTGATCGTCTCCTGCTCGACTAAGAACAGGCCAGGCATCGTCCAGGGATCGCCGACAGGCTTGCCGATGAAATGCCCTTTGAGGGCAGCGCGCAGGCCACAGGCCCAAACTGGGGCGCCGAACATCTGCCCTAGGCTGCCGCGCTCTAAGCCGAAGGCGTTGTAAAAGCGCTTGGGCAGGTCAGCGATGGCGCGCGCCTCTGCCCAGAGCTTGCGCATGAAGGCCGCGCCTTCCTCTGGCGTGCCTTGATAGAAAAAGACAATCGGCGGGTAGTCGGGCATAGCGCGGCTGAGGTCGCGCAGGTCGGCGACCATCTCGCGGCAGAAGAGGCAGCCGAAGTGCCGCAAGAACACGAGCAGAGTCTGCCCATCAGGATTGAGCTGATCGCGCAAGGTGGCGCCTGCCAAATTCAGCCCTGTGACGGGCGAATCGAGGAGTTCGCTTGGAAGTTTCCGCATGGCCTCAGGTATTTTCTAACCGACATTACAGGGAATCTTAGCGAGCGGCGCGTGGAATGCCCAATCAGCGGTAGCGGGCGGCGCGCGCCTCGATAGCAGCGATAGGATCGAAGTCCTTTGGGAAGCCGAGGGCGCCGATGCGCACGCTGCCTGTGGCATCGCGCCGATGGAAGTCCGAGCCGCCAGTGATCAGCAGCTTGTGTTGAAAGGCGAAGGCGCGCAGCTCGCGGATCAGCGCTCGCCCGTGATCGGGATAGTAGACTTCCACGCCGTCTAAACCGAGCGGCAACAGGCGCGTCAGCAAGGTGCGGTAATCAGCCAGCCTGCCTGGATGCGCCAACACAGCGACGCCACCGCTTTGGTGAATGACGGCAATAGCTTCCTCAAGGCTCAGGCGCGCATTCGGCACGAAGGCGGCCGCGCCGTTGGCCAGATAGCGCTGAAAGGCCTCGCTAACCGTGCTGACTACGCCTTGGGCTACCAGCGCGCGCGCCACGTGCGGCCTGCCCACAGAGCCGCCTTGCGCCAAGGCGAAGACGCGCTCTGGCGCCACGGTGATGCCCAGCCGCCCTAGCTTCTCTAGAATGGCGTGAATGCGCGCAATGCGCCCTGCCTTCAGCCGAGCGAGCAAGTTGTTGAGCGCAGCGTGGCTCGGATCGAAGGCGTAGCCGAGCACGTGCCGTTCTTTGCCGTCTTCCTCAGCGCTCAGCTCGACGCCCGCGATCACGCGCAAGGGCGCGCCTTGCGCCGCTTGCTGAGCAGGTATGACGCCCTCTACAGTATCGTGATCGGTCAGCGCAATGGCGTCTAGCCGATGCTTGAGCGCTGCTTGCACCACCTCAGCGGGCGTCAGCGCGCCATCTGAGGCAGTGCTGTGCAGATGCAGATCAACGCGCATTTATGAGTCCGCGATGATGCGCGGCTCAACGATGAGCCGTAGCGCTGTCCGCTCCTGATCTTCGATGGTCACCTCAGTGAAATACGGAATGCAGATCACATCAATCCCATCATCAGCGAGATAGCCACGTGCAATGGCAGCCGCCTTGATAGCCTGATTGACTGCGCCTGCGCCAATCGCCTGAATCTCGGCGCGCTTGTGTTCGCGCACAACACCGGCGATTGCGCCTGCTACAGCGGTTGACCGTGAACGAGCCGAAACCTTGATTATGTCTACCATGTCTCGCAATTCCTTAGTATGATGCGCTGCCCAGATACCTGCGAACTGCGCAACGGCTGTGAAGGCTCATGCTGCATTGATACGCCATCGCAAGGTGCGCTTAATGGACATTGTAACGGCAAAGCCGTTCAATTCCAAGCGCAAATTTTACCTTTTTCACTACACTTTTTGTGATACCTCACAGCAAGCGCTCAAGGCTCGCAGCGCACGCGCGCCACTTGCAAATCGGCCAGGCTGCCCGCGTTCACGTCCACGCCAAGAAACAGGCGTAAGTCGCCTGCAGGCACATTGGCAGGCAAGACCATCAGGTGATACGTGCTGAAGTCGCCTTGCTGCCACACCTCAGCAGGCAAGCGATCGATCACGCCTGCCACAGGTAGGCCATCATCGCCAAGCAAATTGAGCTTGATCTCGACCGTTTGGCGCGGCACATAGCGCAACTGCCAATCCAAGCGCACGCGCACTAGATCGCCAGGCCGCAGCAGCCGCCCAATGCCGACGTTGACCAAACGCATATCCTGGCGATCGAAGCGCGCGCTCAAGTTAAGATCCACGCCATGATCGTCCATAGCTGACCAGTTCACCACGCGCTGATAGACGCTGAGCGCGCCGCTTCGATACATCAGCGCGTAGGTTGTGGCAAAATTCTCCCAACCGACCGACTCGCCATCGCGCAGTACCACGACGTCAGGCGCATAGCGGAACATCAGGAAGCGGTCGCGCAGCGCGGGCATGATTTTACCGTCAAGATCGAGAAGGCGGCGCGGCAGGGCATAATAGCCGATCAGCGCAGCTTCATTGGCGATGATCTGGGCCTCAGGCGCGGTATTTTCAGCGAGCCACAGGCCGATCTGAGCCGCTGCAGGCGGCCCGTCCAGGTCGCTGTAGGCGGCAAGGCGCGTCCAGTCGGGCAAGGGCAGGCTGAGGTGGAAGGGCGCGTAAGCGGCGTACAGCGCCACGCCAATCAGGAGCGGCAAGCCGAGCGCAGGCGCGCTGAAGCGCCGCCATGCTGACCAGCTCTGCGCGGCAGCAGCAAAGGCGAGCGCGAGCGCCGCCAGGGCTGCGTAAGGCGCGCTAAGGGCCGCCAAGCCAAGACTGATGCCCGCTAAGAGCGGCTTGCCGTGCACCAAAAGCAAGGCGCCTAGCGCGCTTAGCGCCAACATCAAGCTCAGCAGCGGCGAGGGCTGGATCAACATCAGCAAGGCGTAAAGCGCGCCGAGCAGCGGCCTGTTCAACCATAGAGCCAGGCACAGCGCGCCGAGCGCCGCTGCTACGCTATTGAGCAGGTAATTGCCCAGCGAAGGCTCAATGCCGAGCCGATACAAGAGCGCGAGCGCCGCAGGCGATAGCGGGAAAGTAGTCACGTTGCCCGTCAGCGCGCCGTAGAGCAAGCCGCGGCCTTCGGCAAGGTTGACGGCGAAGCGGTAGAGGATGTAATTGGCCTCAGGCTCGTACAGATTGCCCAGCAGCGGCGCGCCAAAGGCGCCGATCAAAAGGTAGGCTAGAAAATAGCTGAGAAGGCGCATTTGTTATCCATTTGGCACGCATAATGGCGCAATGATCCGCTAAAATGGCAGCATACAATGCCCTGTGAACCACGCCCAGCGTTCTCACGCTAGCACATCTTCGGAGCGATCATCCCATGAAACGCCGATTTCGTCTACTGACGATTTTCAGCCTGATTCTAGTGTGCCTTGCCATGCCGAGCTTGGCGCAGGCACAGCTCTCAGCGCGCAGCATGATCACGCCGCAAAACGCGGCGCAGTTGCAGCCGCTAGCCGTCATCCGCGTTCAGGGCGGCGCGGGCAGCATTGCGGGCATCGCGCTCAGCCCTGATAGCCGCCTTTTGGCGCTGGCCATGCGCGATGGCAGCGTGCGCCTGTGGCAAGTGCAGCCACCCCAAGAGCTCTACGTGATGCGAGCACACGAGAGCGCTGTGAACGCCGTTGCCTTCAGCCCTGATGGACGCTTGGTCATCTCTGCCAGCAATGACCGCACTATCCGCTTTTGGCGCACTGACAAGGGCACGGAAGAAAAGCAGCTCGGCCCGTCGCGCGCACCTGTGACTAGCCTGGCCGTCAGCCCGAACGGGCGCTGGCTAGCTAGCGGCGCCATTGACGAGCTGGTCAGCTTGTGGACGCTGCCGCACGGGGACCGCGAGAAGGTCTTCAAAGGGCATGGCGGCGCTGTCTTGAGCGTGGCTTTCAGCCCTGATAGCCGCACTTTTGCCTCAGCGGGCACTGACAAAGCGGTCTACTTGTGGGATGTGGAAAGCCGCAAACAGGTCGGCGTGCTGCGCGGCGCAGCCAATCAACTTTTGGCAGTTGCCTATAGCCCTGATCGGCTGACGCTGGCCGCAGGTGAGCGCGCCGCGCCACGCAGCGCCGTGCATTTGTGGCATGTGCGCACAGGCGAGCGCCT
>RFIM01000306.1 GCA_003695215.1 Chloroflexota bacterium | reverse complement strand
GCGCGCCAATGCAATTCAGCGGCACCAGCGGTCTCTTCCGAGCCGACTCAGGCGCGGCGCACGCGCTGCAGGTCATCATGCAGGAAGGTCTGGATCATCACTTCACGCTTGCTTACGGCGATTTTGCTGAAGCGTTGGCGCTTTTTGCTGAATTCGCCAAAGTGCCGATCATTCGCTTGTGAGCGGCGCAGCATCGCCGAGGGGCACGCCTTGCGCATCAGTCACCGGCAGACGGCGCCCATCACTAGGCGTGTATAGGGCGACAATCAGGCGCGATGTGCCATCAGGCGGTATTTGAAGCGCAAATTGACTCTCAAAGACCTCGTCGGGCAACCAACGCGTCGTCGGGCGCGCAGCAGGCGGCGCGTCGTGCTGGCTGAAGAGCGTGCCATCAGCATTGAGCGCCTGCACTGTGACCGTGAAATCAGCTTCAGGCGCGCTCAAGGCACGCCAAGCCAAGCGCAGGCGCACCTGCGCGCCTTCTTGGACGATCTCGCAGCCGATCAGGGCGATTTGCGCGCCAAAGCGGAAATCGCATGGCGGCAGATCGGGCGCTGTGTAGCGGCGCTCAACACCGATCACGCGCCAAGGCACTTCAAAAACCATCTGTTCAGCCAAACTCAGGCGCAAGGTGTAGTCTCCTGCGGGCAGATCGGCTGGCAGGCGCACTGCATAGCGCTCGACCAGGTACTCGGCGGCGCGCCATTGCGCAAATGGATAGCGGCCGCGCACAGGCTGCCCTTGCCACAGGTGAATCGGCGCGCCATCGGCGGGCTGTGCGCTCAGGATTAGATCGGGCTGAGCGCTAGGCGCCTCAGTGGCCTGCCAGGTCACTGTGAAGCGCAGCCAATCGCCTTGCTCGGTCGGCTGTGGCGGCGCGCTAAGCGCAGCATATAACATTGGCAGAACAGCTACGCCTTGCGGCGGCGCCTCGCGTGGCGCACTAGGCTGCACCTCAATGCGCTCGGCTAGGGCGGATAGCCCGCTGAAGCGCTTTGCAGCATCCAGAAGCGGCAAGGGCGCGCCGCTGCTGCGATCAATCCAAATGGTGCGCAGGGTGTATTCGCCAAGCGGCGCGCCGAGCGGCAACGGCACGTCCAGGGCGATGATCAGCCGCTCGCCTGCGCGCAAGCGATCGCTTTGCTCAAGGTATGGATGAAAACGCGCCACCTCCTCGCCAAAAGGATCGTGAAGGACGATCACAGGCGTCCAGTTAGGCGGCACAGGCGCACTCAGGACATCCCAGGCGAGGAACGCTTGCACGCGCTCGCCGCCACGCCCATGGTAGGGCTCAAGCGCCGATGCGCCGCCCAAGAGGCCGCCGAAAGCAGTGCTCGGCCTCGGAGCGGGCCGCTCGGAGGCGCGATAGCGGTAGGCACTGAAGGCGGGCGCGCCATCAGGCCCGTGAGGCGTGTCCAGCGGCTCGAAGGCGCTATCTGCTGCCAGAAAGGCGCTGAAAGGGCTGTGTAGCGTGCGCGGGAAGATATAGATCGCGCGCTCGCCTGGCGGTGCTAGGATCAAGTGCTCTGCCATCAGCCAACGCACGCGGCTGTGATCGAGCTTGTGCGCAAGCACGGTTGCATGGTTGTAGAAGGCGCTGGCAATGTACGCTGTCTGATCAGGCTGTAAGTGTGCCTCTAGCCATGTGCCGATCAGCTGCATATCGCCATGTGCCTCATAAAACAGGTCGGCGCGCGTCGCCCAAGCGCGATAATCGTGCCAGGTGTGCAAGGCTAGCATCGGCACGAGCGCAACGGTGGCGTAGCGCGCCAAAGGCAGGCGATCGCTCAGCGCGCTCACGCCGAGCGCAGGCGCGAAGAAAATCAGCGGCACCATGGCCACTGAGCGCATATGCGAAGGCGGCAGGCCGCTCACGGCAACCACTGAAGGTGCGATCAGCAAGGGCGAGAGCAGCACACATAGCGCCGCGAAGCGCGTGAGCGGCGCGTTTCGGCGCTGCGAGAAGATCGCTAGCGCTGCGCCAAATCCAATCAGCATCAGCGCGCCGCTGATCGGATCGAACCACGGCCGACCAGGATACAAGTTGTAGCGCAAGAGCGGATCGCCGCGCAGGAAGAACATCTCAGCGTGCAGCCAAACGCTCTCGATCAAGGTCGGCGCTTTTGAATCAGCGGCCGCAACTTGAGTCAGGCGATCGAGGAAGACATCAGGCTTGCTCAAATAGAAGGCGATCAGCGGCAAGGCTGTGCTCATCAGCGTTGCTAGGAAGAGCGCACTTTGGCGCAAGCGCAAGGCGCGCCGCGAATCGATCAAGATCAATCCGAGCAATGGCACAGACAGCCATAGTGGGAAAATGCGCGCCGCCATGTATGTGTACAGCGCAGCGCCGCCAAAAAAACCGCCCAGCGCCGCGCTGAGCTGCCAATGCTTGTGCCGCCTGAGCGCGATGAACAAACACCACAGCGCTAGCGCCTCCAGCAGCGGCTGCGGGCTAGTGCGAAAGCCTTGGCGCGTCAGCCAGACTTGCGCGCCGTTCACGGCCAGCCAACCGCCTGCGCACAAGGCGATCCAGGCGCCGCGCCGATGCTCAGCGAACATGGCCCGCCCTAGCGCTAGCGTCACGGCGACTGTCAAAATGCCCAGCAGCGCACTGGTCAAGCGCGTCGCGAAGATGTCCGTGCCAAAAATGCGCAGCAACGGCACAGAAAGGTAATAGAAGAGCGCCTCACGACCGCTATATGCCTCAACCACTGGGAAAGGCTGATAGCCATAGAAGGCGATATCGCGCCCAAGCAGCATATCAGCCGCTTCATCGTAGTGCAAGGCAGGCGGAAAACGCCGCAGCTCAGCCAGGCGCAGCCAGGCCGCCAAGAGCAGCACAGCTAGCGCGCCAATTCGGTATAACTGCAGAGACTTGCTCAAGGCAAAAGCGGCGTCGGCGTGACGTAGGTTTCAGGCAGCTCGGGCACGAAGTCCACTTCGAACAGCCACATCCACAGCTTGCCTGTGATGAAGAAGCGCTCGTTCTCGGCGTCATAAGCGATGCCGTTGAGCGTGCCTGACATGCCAACAGCCTGACGTTCCTCAGGCGTGAGCAGATTCGATGCGTCAATAATGGCCGTGATACGCCCTGTGTGTTTATCGATGCGCAGAATCTGATCGCTGAACCAGATATTGGCGTAGATTGAATCGCCGACGCACTCCAGCTCGTTCAGATTGCGAATCGGCACGCCATCGAGGATGATCTCAAGCCGACGCCGCTCTTCGAAGGTCTTCGGATCGCGCACGTACAGGAAGTGGCTGCCGTTGCTCATGTACAGCGCATCGCCTTCGGCGTCATAGCACAAGCCCCAGCCTTCGCCGACGTAAGTGAAGGTCTCCAGCGGCTCAAAGGTCTCCAGATCGTAGACGAAAGCGACCTGCTCGCGCCAAGTGATCTGGATCAGCCGCTCGCCGACAAGCGCTAAGCCTTCGCCGAAGAAATCAGGCGATAAAGCGATCTGCTGCAGCACTTCGCCTGTGTGCATATCCACTTTGCGCAAGCGCGATGCGCCGTATTGCCCTGTGCTTTCATAGAAAAAGCCGTTGTGAACCAGCAAGCCTTGCGTGAAAGCGCTAGGATCGTGTGGACGGATCGAGCGAATCTGAACGCGCAAGCGCTCAGGCCGATCGGAGGCCTCTTGCGCGCTCGGCATCAGCCACGGCGCTGTCAACGCGGCGATCAAGACGATCAGCAAGCCATAGCGCACTCTCTTGAGCATGAATACCCGCCTTCTCGGTCAACCTTGCAAGCGCGCTCATTCTAGCGCCTGTTTGCAGCGCCTGACAAATGGCCATAGGCGCCGTTTTGTGCATTTTTCACAAAGCATGTTAAGACTTGACCTGTTGACGGCGCGCGCCTTTTTGTGCTAGTCTGATAGACGCACAACGAAAGTGAGCGAAGTGTTGCGATGAGCATGCATTCCGCGTGCGGCCAAGCGGTGGCTTATTTTGGCTATTGGTTTAGCTACTTTACGGGCGAGAGACCTGTAGAGCGGCTCGTGCCTGCACGCGGATAGCCACACAGAACAAGGCAAGTCCGAAGGCGCTGAGTGTTACGCTCAGCGCCTTTTTTGCCTGAAATCGCAGCGCTTCACTTGGCTGATGGCTTGAACTATGCAGAGAGGAAAGGCACGTGAGCGATAATCAACCGCCCTGGCGACCTATCGTCTGTCGTGGCATCCGCGGCGCTACCACAGCTGATGCCAACACGGCTGAAGCCATCTTGAGCGCCACACGCGAGTTGCTGATCGAGCTGATCAGGCGCAACGACCTGCGCCAAGAAGACATCGCCAGCGTCATTTTCACCACCACGCCCGATCTGACCGCCGAATACCCTGCTCTGGCAGCACGTCAGCTCGGTTGGCATGAAGCCGCTTTGATGTGCATGCAAGAGCTGGACGTCCCACATGGCTTGCGCCGATGCATCCGCGTCCTGATCCACTGGAACACTGCGCGCAGCCTACATGAAATCCAGCACGTCTACATCCGCGGCGCGGTCAATTTGCGCCCAGATCGCAGCATTGAACTGCCTGAAGCTATCCAGCAAATCCAGATACCTGATCAACAGAAGGAGTCGTGAACCTATGATCATTATCATGCAAGTCGGCGCCACTGCCGCCCAAATCTCAGCGGTGATCGCCCGTGTGAAAGAGCTTGGCTTCCAAGCGCACCTGAGCGAAGGCGAGGAACGCTCGATCATCGGCGTGATCGGAGAAGATCGCAAAGTGGAGGACCCTGACCAATTCACCTTGATGGAAGGAGTTGAGCGCGTGATGCGCGTTTCTCATCCCTACAAGTTGGCTAGCCGCGAGTTTCATCCGCAGGACACGCTCGTGGCCTTGAATGGCACCAAAGTCGGCGGCAAGAAGATCGTGCTGATCGCTGGCCCTTGCTCAGTGGAGAGCCGCCAGCAAATCTTGGAGATTGCGCACGCCGTCAAGGAAGCAGGCGCGACGGCCTTGCGCGGCGGCGCCTTCAAGCCGCGCACCTCGCCGTACTCCTTCCAAGGGCTGGGCGAGAAGGGCCTGGAGCTGTTGGCTGAAGCGCGCGAGCAAACAGGCTTGCCCGTGGTCACTGAGGTGATGGAGCCAGGCCTTGTGCCGCTCGTGGCCAAGTACGCCGATGTGCTGCAGATTGGCGCGCGCAACATGCAGAACTACGCGCTTTTGCACGCCGCAGGCGCTTCACAGCACACAGTGCTGCTCAAACGCGGCATGATGAGCACAATGGAAGAGCTGCTGATGTCGGCTGAGTACATCCTCTCGCACGGCAACAATCGCGTCATCTTGTGCGAGCGCGGCATCCGCACCTTCGAGACCTACACCCGCAATACGTTCGATATCAACGCCATCCCTGTGCTGAAGGCGCGCACGCACTTGCCGATCATCGCCGATCCGAGCCACGCCACAGGCAAGTGGGAATACGTCCACGCGGCCTCGCGCGCAGCTATCGCCGCCGGCGCCGACGGCTTGATCGTCGAGGTGCATAACTGCCCTGAGCAAGCGCTCTCGGATGGCGCGCAATCGTTGCGCCCTGAGAAATTCGCCCAGTTGGTCGAGCAGGTGCGCCGCATCGCCGAAGCTGTAGATCGCACGGTTTAGTTCATGCCTCATCCGCTGCCCTTTTCCTCCTGCGCGAGGAAAAGGGCAAAATTGCCCGCTCCGCCACACATGAGCGCGCCAAGCCTGCCCTGACGCGCTCATTGTGTTGAAGCGCGCAACACACCATTTCCCGATCCGCGCGCGATGTGCTACAATGCACGCTGAGCCGTCGTGTACAGACAATACCTCGCATGGGAACGCCTCAGGGTTGGTAGCGAGATAGACTTTCGAAGGCGCGGCGCTGATGCAAGCGCCGATTCGCATTGACAGCGAGACGTGCTACAATATGCGCAGTTTATCACAAGAGATGCAGGCTTTGAGGAACGATCGCTTGAAGCGCGCTCATGGCGCTTGAGCAAGGAGTCTATATGCAGCCGAACGAGTGGTTTTTCATCGGGATATTCTTCATCGTGGCGCTGATCCTGCCGGCCGTGCCGATTGTGCTGGCGCAGCTGCTGAATCCGAAGCGCCCGAGCAAGATCAAACGCCAGACTTACGAATGCGGCATCGAGACGGTCGGCGATGCGTGGGTGCAATTCAAAGTGCAGTACTATCTCTACGCGCTGATCTTCTTGATCTTCGACATCGAAATGCTTTTCCTGTTCCCATGGGCAGTTGCCTACAATCAGCTTGGCTTGTTCGCTTTGATAGCCATGGCAGGTTTTGTGGGCATTCTGGGCGTGGCATTGATCTACGCATGGCGCAAAGGCGCGCTAGAGTGGCTCTGAGAGGGTAGCAAAGCATGGCAGAATTCTTGATCAACTCGGGCTGGAACGCGACGCTAGCGCAGATTGTGGCTTCTGTGCTGGGCGCTGTGGTGCTGGCTTCCTTCGGCTTGGTCTGGGTCATCTTCTCGATCTGGTTAGAGCGCAAATTCGCAGGGCGCGTGCAAGATCGCATTGGTCCGAATCGGACAGGCCCATATGGCTTGTTCCAAACCTTCGCCGATGTCGGCAAGTTGCTGACCAAAGAGGACATCACGCCTGAAGGCGCCGATAAGCACATCTACAACTTCGCGCCGATCTTGGCCGTGGCAGGCATCATCGCCATCTTCGCCGTGATTCCGTTCAATCACGCTTGGGTAGGCGCTGATCTGAACGTCGGCGTGCTGTACTTCGTCGCCGTCGGCTCATTGGCGACACTCGCCATCCTGCTGGCAGGCTGGAGCAGCAACAACAAGTATGCGCTCTTGGGCGCTTTCCGCGCCATTGCTGCGCTCATCAGCTACGAAGTGCCAATGATCCTCTCGCTGGCGGTGCCTGTGCTGTTAGCAGGCTCAATGAGCATGCAAGATATCGTCAAAGGGCAGAGCATTGCCTACATCTTCGTGGTGCCAGTCAGCGCGCTGATCTTCTTCATCTCGCAGCTGGCTGAGGTCGGGCGTTCGCCTTTTGATTTGATCGAGGCGGAGTCGGAGATCATCGCAGGCTTCAACATCGAGTACTCGGGCATGAAGTTTGCGATGTTCTACGCGGCAGAGTTCATCCACGCTTTCGTGATCTGCATCCTGACGGCCGTGCTGTTCCTTGGCGGATGGCGCGGTTTGGG
>RFIM01000305.1 GCA_003695215.1 Chloroflexota bacterium | reverse complement strand
GAAAAGCCTGAGACGATCAACTTCGTGCTTGGGCAAAGCCATTTCATCAAAACGGTCGAAGATATCCACGAGACGCTGGTCAGCACTGTGCCGAACATCCGCTTCGGCTTGGCCTTCTGCGAAGCCTCAGGCGCCTGCCTCGTCCGCTGGAGCGGCACGGACGACGCCATGATCGCCTTAGCCCAGAAGAACGCCCTGGCGCTCTCGTGTGGCCACTGCTTTATCCTGTTCCTTGCCGAAGGCTTCTATCCGATCAACATCCTGAATAGCTTGAAAAGCGTGCCTGAAGTCGCTCGCTTGTACTGCGCCACTGCCAATCCAACGCAAGTGATTGTGGCAGAGACCGAGCAAGGGCGCGGCATCCTCGGCGTGATTGACGGCTTCAAGAGCAAGGGCATCGAAGACGACGAAGGCATCAATTGGCGCAAAGGCTTGCTGCGCAAGATCGGCTACAAGCTCGGCTGAGCCATGCCGCGCCTGAAAGCCTTAGCCCTAGCGCTCAGCGCCTTTGGCGCGCTGACCTGGCTGATCGTTGCTGTGGCCGTGTGGCGCGATCTGAGCAGCGGCACGCCGATGCCAACACGCGCGCCCAAGCGCGCCCTGCTCAGCTCAGCCACGCCTATTCCGCTCATCGCCGCACCAAGCGCCACGCCAACGCCTAGTGCCACGCCCTCGCTCACACCGAGCCCAGCGCCGAGCGCCACGCCCAGTGCTATCCTGATCACTGCTACGCCGCGCCTTGAAGCGCTCACAACCTCGCCGCCTGCCCAACAGAGCGTCTGTGCGCCGCCTGAAGGCTGGCAGCCGTACCGCGTCCAAGCCGGCGATACACTCTTCGGCTTCGTGATCGGCGCCGAAGGCGCTGTAGACGTGCAGACGATCCGTCAGGCCAACTGTTTGAGCAGCGATCTGCTGCGCATCGGCCAGGTGCTCTTCCTGCCGCCACAAGCAGGCGAGCGAGCGCCTAAGTTAGATGACCCAAGTGACGAGGCGCAGGCGCAGACTCGCCCTTCCCAATGTCCCTGCACAATCACCATCCGCGCAGGCACGCGCCTTGAGCAGATCGCCGAGCAGCTGGATAAACTGCCCGTCGCCTTTCGTGGACGCGACTTCCTGGCCGCCACAGGGCCCAACGCTGCGCTACCTGACTACTGGTTCCTGCGCAGCAAGCCGCCTGATCGTAGCTTGGAAGGCTATATGCTCAGCGGCACTTATACCATCACGCCTGAGATGAACGCAACCCAATTCCGCGACCTGATCTTGGCCAACTTCGCTGCCAATGTGCCAGAGGCCTATCAGAGCCTGGCGGCGGCGCGCGGCTTGAGCTTCTGGCAGGCCTTGACGCTCGCCAGCATTGTGCAGCGCGAGAGCTGGGACGCCAACGATCAGCGCATGGTCGCCGGCGTTTTCCACAACCGCCTGGCCGCAGGGCGCCCGCTCGGCGCTACTGTCACTATGATGTACGCGCTGGGCAGGCCTGGGCAGTGGTGGTATCCTTCAGGCAGAATCGACTTCAACCAGGCACATCCATACAACACGCTGCGCAATCGCGGCCTGCCGCCCTCGCCTATCTGCAGCCCGTCGCTCAGCGTCTTGGCAGCCACGCTCGATCCTGCCCAGCACGACTACTATTTCTTCAACGTCCGTTGTGGCGGCGGCGGAAATTTCTACGCGCGCACCTATGGGGAATTCAAGGCAGGGTTGCGCTGTCCGTAGAGCAATCCGAGCTGTGCTCAGCCGCTCCTGCCTCATTCAGCGCCGCCTCGATAGCCTGCCTGAGCTCAGGCAGGCTGAAAGGCTTGGGCAAAAAGCGTGCCGCGCCCGAGGCAAGCGCCGCTTGCACGGTCTCTGGATCGCTATCGCCGCTCATCAGCACCACGCACGCCTCAGGATGCGTCCGGCGCGTCAGTTCCAGCACATCGAAGCCGCTGCCATCGCCAATATCCATATCGCTCAGCACTACATCGAATTGATGGTGCGTCAAGCGCTTGACTGCCTTGCTATAGCTGCGCGCGCCACGCACTTTGTAGCCCATATCGCGTAGCAGCTCGCGCACAGTCTCGCGGAAGACGGCGTTATCCTCGACGATCAAAATGCGCATCAGAACCTCTAGGCGTGCTTCCTAAAACCTATTGTGGCCAGTATAGCCCGAAAAGCGCCTTTTTCAAGGCCCGCTATCTCGCCTCTTGACTTTTTAGAACATTTGTGCTAAACTGACTGCCATTCAGCTGCTTGAGCGAAAGCGAGGTCGTATGCCACCAGCACTCGGCTATGCGCCCAATGACGCCGCCCTGCGCGAAGCCGCCGACTCTGAGCTGCGCGCGCGGCGCGCTGCCTACCAACGCGCTTGCGATTACTACAACGGCCTGCACAAGCGCCATCTGAGCGCTCGGAACGCTGAGAGCGACGATAACGTCGTCATCAACCTTGTGCGCCAGGCCATTGATCGTACGGTCAGCTTGTTGCTGCCACGGTTTCCCGCGCTGGATGTGCCGAGCCGCCCTGAGGCCAATGCGGCGCTGGATCAGCTCTGGCAGCGCAATGGCGGCG
>RFIM01000304.1 GCA_003695215.1 Chloroflexota bacterium | reverse complement strand
GTCACACCGCTCTCATGCGCGATGATCTGTTGCGTGCGCAGCGCGATAGTCACAGCTTTCTCACTTGGCAAGGCCAGCGCCTCATCCATGCTGTTGGTATGCAGCGATTGAGCACCGCCCAGCACAGCCGCTAGCGCTTGAATGGCCACGCGGATGATGTTGATCTCAGGCTGCTGCGCTGTCAAGCTGACGCCCGCCGTCTGGCAGTGGAAGCGCATCAGCCAGGAGCGTGGGTCTTTGGCGCCGAAGGTCTCGCGCATCTCGCGCGCCCAGATGCGCCGCGCCGCCCGCAATTTGGCGATCTCTTCGAAGAAATCGTTATGCACGTTGAAGAAAAACGAGAGCCGTGGCGCGAATTCATCGATGTGCAGGCCGCGCGCCAAAGCCCAGCGCACATACTCGAAGCCATCAGCGAGCGTGAAGGCCAGTTCCTGCACGGCCGTGCTGCCCGCCTCGCGAATGTGATAGCCGCTGATGCTGATCGTGTTCCACAGCGGCATATGGCGCGCGCCGAATTCGATCGTATCTATCACCAAGCGCATCGACGGCTCAGGCGGAAAGATGTATTCCTTCTGCGCCGTGTATTCCTTCAGGATATCGTTTTGCAGCGTGCCGCGCAGATTCGCCATTGGCACGCCTTGCTTCTCGGCCGCTGCGATGTAAAAAGCCCAGATCACCGCCGCTGGACTGTTGATGGTCATGCTGGTTGTCACTTCGCCCAGCGGAATGCCCTCGAAGAGAATCTCCATGTCGCGCAGCGAGCTGACCGCCACGCCGCACTTGCCGAATTCGCCTAGCGCCTCAGGCGCATCCGTATCGTAGCCCATTAGCGTCGGCAAATCAAAGGCGACGGACAAACCCATGTTGCCCTGCGAGAGCAGGTACTTGAAGCGCGCGTTGGTCTCTTCAGCTGTGCCAAAGCCTGCGAACATGCGCATCGTCCACAATTTGCCGCGATGCCCTGTGGCATGGATGCCGCGCGTGAAGGGATACTCGCCTGGAAAGCCCAGCGCGCTCATGTAGTCGAAGTTGGGCAGATCGAGCGGCGTGTAGAGCCGCTCGATCTGCTTGCCCGATGTTGTGATGAATTCCGAACGGCGCTCAGGCATCTTGGCCAGTGTCTTGTGCAGCGTCGTCTCTTCCCAGCGATCCCGCGCGATGGCTAGCTCTTCTAATTTTTTGGCATCAAACATTGGAGGCTGCTCCTGCTCTAACTAACAAGCGTTCATTTTGCCATGGCCCGAATTGTAGCATATCTCGGCGCCGCTTAGCTGCTCATCTCCTGTAAGACGCGCCGTGCGATGACCAAGCGCTGAATCTGGCTGGTGCCTTCGCCGATGCTCATCAGGCGCTGATCGCGGTACATGCGCTCGACGGGAAATTCGGCGCTGTAGCCATAGCTGCCGTGAATTTGAATGGCATTGAAGCAGACGCGCTCAGCCACTTCGCTGGCGAAGAGCTTAGCCATAGCAGCTTCCTTAGTGAACGGCTTGCCTTGATCCTTGAGCCAGGCAGCGCGGTAGACCAACAAGCGCGCGGCATCAATTTCGAGCGCGGCATCGGCGATCATCCACTGGATCGCCTGATGCTCGCTGATCGGCTTGCCGAAAGCGACGCGTTGCTTGGCGTACTTGACAGCTTCCTCGAAGGCGCCTTGAGCGATGCCGACGCTCAACGCGCCGATGCTGATCCTGCCCGCATCGAGCGTCTCCATAGTCTGATGGAAGCCGCGCCCGACTTCACCTAGCACGTTCTCAATCGGCACACACACGCCCTCGTAGCTGATCATGTGCGTGGATGAGCCTTTCAAGCCCATCTTTTTCTCAGGCGGATGGATAGTCAAGCCGGGACGGTCGGTCCCAACGAGCAGGTGTGTGAAGCCGCGCGAGCCTGCGGCTTTATCAGTGCGCACAAGCGTGATGATGACAGGCGCATAGCGCGCATTGGTGATCCAGGCTTTGGTGCCGTTGATCACGTAATGCCCATCTTGCAAGGTAGCGCTGGTTTGCGCGCTGAGCAGGTCGGAGCCGGCATTGGGCTCAGTCAGCGCCAGGGCACCAAGCACCTCGCCGCTGGTCAGGCGCGGTAGGAAGCGATCCTTCTGCTCGGGCGTTCCCCAGCGCACAATCGGTGCGCAGCCTAAGCCATTGTGGGCCGAGATCGAGAGCGCGGTCGAGCCGCAGACGCGGCCCAGCTCTTCCACTGCAATGGACGCGCAAATGGTATCCAAGCCTGCGCCGCCGTATTTTTCGGGCACTTGAAGGCCTGTCAGCCCGAGTTGTGGCATTTTGCGAATAGCTTCCCAGCGCAGGTCGCCTTGCGCCTCGATCTGCGCAGCGTAAGGCTTGATCTCAGCTTCGCAGAAATCGCGCACAGCGCGCTGATACATCCGTTGTTCTTGGGTTAGCTCAAAATGCATTGGCAAAATCTCCTAGAAGCGTCCGGCAAACAGATCGGCCACACGCGCCAACAAGTCATGTTTCAGGATCGGTTTTATCAAATAGCTATCCACGCCGCCAGAGACGTCAAGCGCCGCCAGAAAGCCTTGTGCGTAGCCTGCCACCATCAGCACGAGCGTACGGCGCGTCTCAATGGCGCGCATTGCCGTCACAAATTCGATGCCATTCATGGCAGGCATGGCGAAGTCTACCACGACCATGTCAGGCGGATCGGCTTTGAAAAGCTCCAAGCCTTCGGCGCCGCTGTTCGCCTTTCGGACGCGATAGCCTTCAGCGCTGAGCGTTTCAGCGATCATATCACACTGAGCAGGATCGTCGTCAATGACCAGGATCTTCGGATGGATGTTGGCATCGCTCATGATGAAAACTCCTCGCGCTGACCTCAAATGAACACATAACCAGACTTTGTCAGCTGCGCTATCGTGCTTATATCTTATACCAATTGGCGATTTGCTTTGCGTTAGAATGCTCAAAAACGCGCCTGCCTGCGACCTGATTGCCTGCCCAGCAGCTTGTCTGAAGAGTGCGCTCTGCGATAAAATAGCTCATAGGTCGGCTTGTTGCGGGCAAGGTTAGCGATGCCAAGAGTTAATCTGAAAACCTATTTGCAAGATGTCTCCACGTTGCTGGCGAACGAAGCGCGTGATGAGGCCATTGGGCATTGCAAGCACATCCTGGAGACCTTTCCCAAGCACCTTCAGACGTACCGCTTATTAGGGCAAGCTCTTTTTGAGCGCGGCCAGCTTGCCGATGCCATTGACGTTTTCAGGCGCATCCTTGCGGCTGTGCCTGATGACCGCGACGCGCATCTATACCTGTGCGAGATTTACACAGGCGAGCAAAATTACAACGCAGCCGCCTTTCATCTGGAGCGCGTCTGGGAACTTGCGCCTGAAGATCCTGATATTCAAGATGAGCTGAAAAAGCTCTACGCCAAGCGCGATGGCGAAGCGCCGCCTGTATTGCAGCTAACGGCGCCTGTGCTGGCTCGGCGTTACTTCAACGGCAAGCTCTATGCTGAAGCTGCTGCCGAGCTATACGCCCTGCTGGAGCGCTACCCTGAACGTCACGATCTGCGCGGCTTGCTGGCTCAGACGCTCTGGCTGGACGATCGTCCTGAGGAAGCCACTGAAGTCGCCTTGCAGCTCCTGAAAGCCCTGCCCGATCACCTGATTGCCAATCGCATCATGGCCGAACTGTGGCTGCTCATGCAGCGCCCTTCTGATGCTCGGCCATTTGTGCATCGTCTGCAGGCCCTCGATCCATACCTAGCCTGGCAGATTGTGCATGGCGAAGCTGTGCCTGTGCCAGAAAACGCTTTCCTGCTCGATCGGCTCGATTGGCGCGCCAAATCAGCTTCTTTGGCGCTAGATGTCAGCGGCATCGGCGATGTCTTCAGCTCGCTCGATTCGATCAGCCTCTCAGAGAGCAGCGCACCTGCCTTCGAGACGTCCGCCAAACCATCTAGCGGACGCCTTCTGCAGCGCCAAACCGACACCTTGCCCGACTGGTTGGAAGATGAGCCGTCAGCTAAACCTGCCTTCGTCATGCCTGATTGGTCAGAGCTTGAGACGGCGCAGGAAGACTTGCCCGATTGGCTAGCCGATGAACAGCCTGTGGCCTCTAGCGCCGCTGCTTGGTCAGCGCCGAGCGCAGCTCAGGAAGACTTGCCCGATTGGCTAGCCGATGAACAGCCTGTGACCTCTAGCGCCGCTGCTTGGTCAGCGCCGAGCACAGCTCAGGAAGACTTGCCCGATTGGCTAGCCGATGAACAGCCTGTGGCCTCTAGCGCCGCTGCTTGGTCGGCGCCGAGCACAGCTCAGGAAGACTTGCCCGATTGGCTAGCCGATGAACAACTCATTGTTGAGCCATCAGCCGAAGAAACTTTCGACTTCGAGACGCTTGCGGCAAGTGCGCCTTCTGAGACCGCTCAAGTTGATGCTGAATTTGACTTTGCCGCGATTCAGGCAGGTGCGCCTGATTTGACAGCGCTACAGGCTACAGAAGCTGGCGCGTCGCTTTCAGAGCCTGCCGAGAGCGCTGTGAGCGAGCTGGACTTAGATTGGCTGAGCGCAGCGCCTGACCTGAGCGCAGCGCAAGCTGATGAGTCAGCTTCAGAGCCTGCTGAGAGCGCTGTGAGCGAGCTGGACTTAGATTGGCTGAGCGCAGCGCCTGACCTGAGCGCAGCGCAAGCTGATGAGGCGCCTTCAGAGCCTGCTGAGAGCGCTGTGAGCG
>RFIM01000005.1 GCA_003695215.1 Chloroflexota bacterium | reverse complement strand
CGCAAGGCGTGAACCTGCGCCAATTTGTGGAAGGCGAGACGCTGACAAGCAGCGCCGTCTTGCCTGAGCTGGCGCTCAGCATCGCCGACCTGTTTCCAAAGTGAGTGCACGCAAGCGCTGTGAAAGGCTAGCATCGCTCGCGACTGAGTCAGTCTCAGTTCACGCTCGGTTGACTTGCCCTGAGCCTTGTGCTATTATGAACGCAGAATGAAATCATTCGGCAGACGCGCCGAGCAAGTGATTCAGGCATTAGAGAGGCACCTATGGCGAAATCTCGTACCGAGTTAATGGTAGAACGGCTGCGCGACCTTCAGTACAACAACTCCGATATCGAAGCCTCAGCCGTAGTCAGTGTAGATGGCTTGAGCATTGCCTCTGTGCTGCCCAGCAATGTCGAAGAAGATCGCGTCTCAGCGATGTCAGCAGCTATGCTCTCGCTCGGCGAGCGAATTTCGGGCGAGCTTGGGCGCGGCGAGCTAGAGCAGGTCTACATTCGCGGCACAGCTGGGCATGTCGTCCTGATCTCAGTTGGCACGGATGCAGTGCTGACTTCTATGGCGCGTGAGAGCGCAAAAACAGGCTTGGTCTTTTTGGACATGAAGCGCGCCGCCAGCGACCTTGAAAAACTTGTCTGAGTGGCGGCACAACCTTTTTGCACAGTCGGCGGAGAGGTCAAAAGTAGCCTCTCCGCTGCTTTTGTGGCACCTTGAAGGATCGTAGCGTGATTGAGCTGAAAGATATCGTCCTAGCGCGCGAGCGCATTGCGCCATACGTGCGCCGTACGCCGCTGCTGCAGGCTAAGGCGCTGCAAAAGGCGCCAAGCGGCAGGTTGTGGCTCAAACTAGAGCAGCTGCAGGTCAGCGGCTCGTTCAAGGCGCGCGGCGCGATCAACAAGTTGCTCAGCATGCCTGGCGAGACGCTAAGACGCGGCATTGTCACAGCATCAGGCGGCAATCATGGCTTGGCGGTCGCTTATGCAGGTTGGCTCGCAAGCACGCCGACTTACGTTTACTTGCCACATAACACGCCGCCGCACAAGGCACAGAAGTTGCGCGCCTGGCGCGCCGAGGTGATCATGCACGGCGAAGTCTGGGATGATGCCAACGCGGCCGCTTTGGAGCGAGCCGAGCGCGAAGGCATGACCTACATCCATCCGTTCGCTGATCCTGCAGTGATCGCAGGGCAGGGCAGCATCGCTCTAGAAGTGCTGGAAGATTTGCCACAGGTGGATACAATTTTAGTGGCGATTGGCGGCGGCGGCTTGATCAGCGGCGTGGCGCTAGCCGCTAAGGCCCTCAAGCCTGCTGTGCGCCTCATCGGCGTGGAGCCAGTAGGCGCGCCGACTCTGAAAGCGAGCCTGGCTGCAAACGCCGTGATCGCGCTTCCGCACATTGCCACACGCGCCAACACGCTCGCGCCGCGCCAATCCGCGCCAATCAACCTGGAGATCATCCGCCAAAATGTGGATGAGATCGTGCTAGTGAGCGATGAAGCCATGCTAGAAGCAGCGCGCTGGCTGTGGTTTGAGCTGGGCATCGCCGCCGAGCTGAGCGGCGCCGCTGCCACAGCAGCTGTGTTGAGCGGCGCTATCGTAACGCAGCCTGAAGAGACGCTGTGCGCCTTGGTTTGTGGCGCAGGCACTGATGGAATCGATTTCGCCTGATGAGTGAAGGACTTCTCAGCGCATGACGCGATACATTTTCTGTACTGGCGGCGTGGTCAGTTCGGTCGGCAAGGGCGTGACGGCCGCCGCCATTGGCCGCATCCTCAAGGCGCGCGGCTTGCGCGTCGCCATTCAGAAGCTCGACCCGTACCTGAACGTCGATCCAGGTACGATGAGTCCATACCAACATGGTGAGGTCTTCGTCACAGTTGATGGCGCCGAGACCGACCTCGATCTGGGCCACTACGAGCGCTTCATCGACGAGACGCTCACGCGTGGCTGCAACGTGACCAGCGGTCAGATTTACGCGGACGTGATCGCTCGCGAGCGGCGCGGCGATTTTCTAGGCGGCACGATTCAGGTCATCCCGCACATCACCAACGAGATCAAACGGCGCGTGCTGCAAGTGGCACAGGAAAATCGCGCTGACGTGCTGATCGTCGAGGTCGGTGGCACAGTCGGCGATATCGAGAGCCAGCCCTTCCTAGAGGCGCTGCGCCAATTGCGCCTGGACGTCGGCCGCAAGCGCGCCATGTACGTCCACATCACCTATTTGCCTTACATTGGCGCCACTGGCGAGCTGAAGACCAAGCCGACCCAGCACAGCGTGCGCGATCTGCGCAGCATGGGCATTCGCCCGAATGTGATCATCGCACGCGCCGACTATCCTGTGCCGCCTGATCTGTTGGATAAGATCGCGCTTTTCTGCGACGTGGATCGCGAGGCGGTCATCGCCTTGCCGACCGTCAAAACGCTCTACGAAGTGCCGCTACTGCTCGAGGATGCAGGCTTGGGCGAATACATCGTCAAGCGCTTGCGCCTGAAAACAGTCGATCCTGACCTTGCCGATTGGCGGCGCATGGTCGAGAGCATCAAGAAGCCGCGCAAACCGATCACGGTTGCCATTGTCGGCAAGTATGTCGAGCTGCACGATGCTTACATGAGCGTTAAGGAAGCGCTCAGCCATGCAGCCGTTGCCGCTGAGCGCGAGGTGAACATCAAGTGGATATACAGCGGCGATCTTGAGAAGGGCAAGAGCTGGGAAGCGCTTGAGCAAGTCGATGGCATCGTAGTGCCGGGCGGTTTTGGCTATCGCGGCATTGAAGGCAAGATCATGGCGGCGCGTTTCGCGCGGGAGCGCAAGCTGCCTTACTTGGGCTTGTGCTTAGGCATGCAGGTGATGTGCATCGAGTTTGCGCGGCATGTGCTGGGCATGGAAGATGCCAACAGCACTGAATTCGAGACGCCGACCGAGCATCCTGTGATCGACCTGATGCCCGATCAGCGCAATATTATAGATCGCGGCGGCACCATGCGCTTAGGCGTCTATCCATGCGTACTAGAAGAAGGCACGCTAGCCGCGAAGCTCTATGGCGTCGGCCGCGTGGAAGAGCGTCACCGCCATCGCTTTGAGTTCAACAATCAGTTCCGTGGCGCCTTTGAAGCAGGCGGCATGCGCTTGAGCGGCTTGAGCCCCGATCGGCGCCTGGTCGAGATCGTCGAGCTGGCCGATCATCCGTTCATGCTCGGCTGTCAGTTTCATCCTGAGTTTGGCAGCCGCCCAAACCGCCCGCATCCGCTCTTCAAAGGCTTCATTGAGGCAGCCATTGACCACGAGCGGAAGCGCAGGAAGGACTGAGCTGTGTGAGCGCCGCGATCAGCTATGAGGATTTGCCCTCCTGGATGCGCCCGCGCCGCCGCCTGCCTGATCTGGGCGCGCTGCTGGCGTTAGTGCTCGCCGCGCTGATCGCCCTGCCGTTGTTCACACGTAGCGGCATTCCGCCCTATTCGGCCTTGCCTTTGCACGCCTTGCGCGCTGCTGAGAGCGCCAATTTGCTACGCCAAGGCGTCTTCTATCCGCGCTGGGCAAGCGGCTTTCACTTCACCTATGGCGCGCCCGTGCTGAACTACTTGCCGCCGTTGCCGCACATGCTGGCTGCGCTGCATCAAATCATCACTGAGGCGACGCCGCTCCAGAGCGTCAAGGTGCTGATGCTAGCTGCCTGGGCAATGGCAGGCCTGGGCATGTACGCCTTCGGGCGCGGTCGCTTTGGTGTGCGCGGCGGCATCTTGGCTGCTTTCAGCTATTTGATGAGCGTGCCACTGGCCTTTGCTGTGCCCTACCAGCTCGGCGAGCTGCCCTACCAGCTGGCATTGGCGCTGTTGCCATGCGCGGCAGCGGCGATCGATCTGTTTTGGCGCACAGGCGGCAGGCGCGCTTTTGCGCTCGCGCTCGGCTTATGCCTGGCTTTTTGCCTGTGCGATTCGCGCCTGACGTTCTTTGGCGGCGTTGCGCTCGGCTTCGTGGCGCTCAGTGGCAGGCTCTACGCGCCTGCACAAGTGCGTTGGCAACGTGCGCTGTATATCATAGCCTTGATCGCGCTGACAGCGCTGCTGAGCGCCTTCTACTGGCTGCCTGCGGTCGCAGAACGCGAAGCCGTTCGTTGGCTGAGCGCAGGCGCGCCTTCTTATGCCGAGCCAATTCCTATCGCTGAGAGCTTGTTGAGCGCGCCTTATTACGATCTGAGCGCGCAGAATCCGCCTGTGCTGCGCGGCGTCGGCATCGGCGTCTTCGGCTTGGCATGCCTAGCGCTCTTGATAGCAGGTCAGCAGCGATGGCAGGTCGGCGTCTTCTTTGGGCTAGGCATAGCGCTGATCGCGCTCAGCACGCCACATTTCGAGCGACTCTGGCAAGCGCGCGAGACGTTTTTGCCGCTTTTGCCCTACCATGCCGTGCTAACAGCAACTTTCTGCTTGGCTGTAGCAAGCGGCGGCGCTGGTCTGGGCGCGGCGCAGGGCCTGAGAGCGGCTGTGCAGCTCGGCGCTTTGGCACTGCTGCCAGGCCTGCCGATGCTCGGCGCGTTCTTTCCGCCAACCTGGATCGCCTCCGACTCTGAGAGCGCGCTTGTGGCTTTGGAAGGCGAGCTAGCAGGCTATCATGCCGCTAGCCTGCGCGAGGGCATCCTCCTGCCCAGCTCGGTCGGCACTTTGCCGCGCCCATTGCCCAGCGTGATTGAGAATTTGCGGCAAGGGCGCGCCATCGATCGCGTCAATCGCACTACGCTCGGCGGCGGCCAAATCGCGCCGATTTCGGAAGGCGGCTTGACTTGGCGCTACATCGTCAACACACTGGAGAACAGCCGAGTCGAGTTCTTCTTCCATAACGGGATCGCTTGGCGCGCACGGCTATACGATGAGCTCCTGCCGATCAGCACCTCGCCTGATGGCTTCTTGCAGGTGAGCCTGCCTGCTGCAAACGCTGAGCTGACTTTGTCCATTGACGAGACGCCTGTGGGCAATTTGGCGTGGCTGCTGAGCAGTTTTGGCGCGCTGAGCGCTTTGTTGATCTGCTTGCGCTTGCCTAGCGTGCCGCTTGGCTTGGGCGATACCACGCTGCGGCTTGAGCGCGCTGAGCGCATTGCGCTCGGCGCTGCCTTGCTGCTCCTGCTCGGCGCTGCGTCCCTTGTCCGCTGGCAGCCCGATCTGATCTTGCCGCGCAGCCAACGCGGCGCCGTCTTCGGCCCTATGACGCCCTTGCCGCGCTTCTCACAAGCAGGCATCGATTTGCTCGGCTATCATCTGCCGCGCTCAACGCTGCAGCGCGGCGAGACTCTGGCGCTCACGCTCTATTGGCAAGCGGCGCGCCCGCTTTTGGAATACAAACAGTCTGAGGCGCGCTTGATCGATGTCTCCACAGGCGCGATCGTGGCGCGCAGCAGCCAGCGGCATGTTGGCGGCATGCCGACTCTGCAGTGGCGCCTCATCGGCTACGTCCGCGATGACCTGAGGCTCAGCCTCCCGCCGACCTTGCCCAGCGGCAGCTATTTACTGAAGGTCGGGCTGGGCGTGTGTAACGCGCCCTCACCTCTGCCGTGCGAATCGCTGCGTTTCCTAGATGCCTACGATGCGCAAGGCCGCCCTGAACGCGATGGCATCGTCGTCCCGCAAATCATCCGCGTCCAGTGACGCGTCTCTCATCTTCCTTTAATCTCAGTCTTATCCAATACTTATGTGCAAACCTGTTGCCGCAACCTTATATTTTATCTAGAACTTTCAAGACTTTGTGAAAGTTTTGAACAATCTAAATGAACTATCAGGCATACCAAGCAGGAGAAGTGTACTATGCCCCAGCTATCAGCCAGTGAGTTCAGTCTGGTCTACAACGCGTTTTCGTTCACCTTCGCCGCAATGTTCGCCACGTTTATCTACTTAGTGCTTTCGCGCAATAATGTGGCGCCCAAGTACCGCAACGCCTTGACGATGTCGGCCTTGGTGGTCGCAATTGCCGGCTATCACTATCTGCGCATCTTCGAGAGCTGGCAAGCGGCTTACGTCATCAACGACCAAGGCGTGTATGTAGCCAGCGGCAAGCCTTTCAACGATGCCTATCGTTACATCGACTGGCTGCTGACCGTGCCGCTGCTCGTGGCAGAGCTGGTCGCAGTCATGACTATCGCCAAGGGCAAGGGCTGGCTGACCTTCCGCTTGGCGACCGCAGCCGCCTTGATGATCATCTTGGGCTACCCGGGCGAGATCGCAACCGATACTGGCACACGCGCCCTGTGGGGCTTCCTCTCCACACTGCCGTTCATCTACATCCTGTATGAGCTGTTCGTCGGGCTCGGCCCAGCCATTCAGAAGGAGACAGGCGAGGCGAAGGTGCTGCTGCGCAACATCCGCCTGCTGCTCTTCGCCACGTGGGGCTTCTATCCAATGGTCTATCTGATCCCGATCCTCAGCGGCGGCGCGGCGATCTCGGCGGGCGTGCTGTTGGCAGTCCAGGTTGGCTACTGCATCGCCGATGTGGCGGCGAAGTGCGGCTACGGCATCATGATCTATGCCATCGCCAAGGCGAAGACAGACGCCGAGCCTGCTTCGATGCAAGTCGGTGCGGCGGCGGCTGTCACGGGCGATTAGGCTCAATCTGTATCCAAAAAAGAACGGCTGAGCAGACGCTCAGCCGTTTGCCTTTGAGTAGCAGCGGCGTGGCACTAGCGCGCTCCGCTGAGCGCGCTCAGCAGCACACGGCTGAAGATCAGGACGTAGAGTGGCGTGGCGAGCAGCGCAAGCAGCACAATCAGCGCATCGCGCAGGCGCTGTCGCCGCGCCAAACGCAAGATCTGTGCCTCAGGCACGCGCAGGCTGCTCGATAGGCGTTCGAGGAGCGCCGCGCGCAAGGCCTCAGGCTGTGCCAAGCGCGCCGTGAGCAGAAACCTTTGGCTTGGCGCCTGCTCAGCAGCTCGCAAGCCGACGAGCGCTTCGCTAGGCAAGGCTTCTTGCGCTGTTACAGCCTGGTGGTAAAGCAATGCCAAGCCGCCGCGCCGTGTGAACGCCAAACCGAGAATTTCCGAGTATGGAATGCGCCTGACGCGCCCTGTGACTGAGCCTTGCACCAGCAGGTAGGTATCGTAGAGCCGCACGCCGCGCCCTTGCCGCAAACCTTGTAGCAATGCCCACAGCCCGATGCCTGCGCCGCTGCTCCCAAGGGCTATGCCAAACAGGCCGCCCAGCGCTACGCCGAATACAATCAAGGCTAGGGCGGCTATGAGCGTTATGCAGGTCACGCGCTCGGCATAGTAAGGGAAGAGCATAGCGGCTCAGAACCAGCCTTCAGCGCGCATGCTGGCTGCAGCGCGGTAAGGGTCCTGCTCATCGAGCGGCATGGTCAGGTGATAAGGCAGTGGTTGCGGCTCTAGCTCAACATAAACAATGCCTTCTGCGCTCAGCGCGCCAATCATCGCCGAGGCGCTGCGCGCGACTTCTTCAATGGGCAAGGCGGCGTTCACAGCGATCTCCACAGCAATATCATAGAGCGTCTTCATGCCATCAATGCGCAACCACAGCTCTGCGCCAAACGGATCAAGGCGCACATGCCGATTCTGATAGCGATCGTGGACGATCACAGCATCCGCTAACACGCTGTACACGCCATCGCGGCGCGGATAGCGGAATAACGTCACAGAGAAAGGAGCAATATTTGTCATGGCACGCCTCTCACCAGCCAACCATGCAGATTGGCGCTGATCGAATCGGATGATCAAGTTATCGCTGAATTGGCGTATACTTGACCATAGCCGCCTTTTATATCCGATTCAAAGTCGGTTTGGCAACGCACAAGTGCGTTCCCTTGACGATCACTACTGAATACTAACTGCCCTGCGAACGCCTTGCGCTTATAATTGAGTTTGCAATCTTGAACGAGGAGATTTTTAGATGAGCATTCATATCCGCTGGCTGGGGCACTCAGCCTTCGACCTGACCCTGAATGGTGTTCACGTCTTGATCGATCCGTTCCTGACAGGCAATCCGCTAGCGCCAGTTGAGGCCGATCAGCTGCAGGCCGACTACATCCTGCTGACGCACGCGCATGCCGATCACGTCGGCGATACAGTTGCCATTGCCAAACGCACAGGCGCCACTGTCATCGGCGTCTGGGAAGTCCACGTTTGGCTGCAGAACCATGGCGTGCAGAAAACACATGCGCAGAACACAGGCGGCGGCTATCAGCATCCGTTCGGGCATGTCAAGTTCGTGCGCGCCGACCACAGCTCATCTTTCCCTGATGGCAGCTATGGCGGCGTCGCTTGTGGCATCGTGCTGACTGTGGATGACGTGCGCTTGTACTTCGCCGGCGATACCGCGCTCTTCAGCGACATGCGCCTGATCGGCGATCTGGGCATTCACTTCGCCGCCTTGCCCATTGGCGATAACTTCACCATGAGTCCAAGCGAGGCAGTTGAGGCGACGCGCCTGATTCGCCCGCAGAGCGTCTTCCCGATCCACTACAACACTTTCCCAGTCATCCAGCAGGACGTCACCAGCTGGGCGAAGCAAATTCACCTGCAGACGGATGCCAAAGCGATTGTGGTCGATCCGGGCGGCAGCTTCAGCTTGTAGGGCAAAAACGTGCGCCGATCCGTTCAGGATCGGCGCACTGCTCTAGTGCCCTTGTGGCTCAGTTCGCCTGAACGGCCTGATGCGTGGCCGTGTGACGGCGTATATCGTAGCGGACGCGCTCCACAGGCAGCGCGATTGTCCATTCTTGCAATAGCTGGCCGTTGTTATCCATTAGTAAGTAAGTTGGCGTCGTTGTGGCACGAAATTGCTCAGCAAGGCTCTTGCCAGGCTCTGTGTGAACGCTCAGCCGAATGACGCGCAAGTTTTCCTCATGCTCTAGCTGATGGACGCGCCTGCCTAGCGTCATGCAGTAGGCGCAGTAGTCGCTCTCAAGCGAGATGAGCACAGGCTTTTGCGCTGAGCGAATTTCCTCAAAGAGCGCTTGCACGCTTGACGCGGGCGGCGTGACGCGCTTCAAGTGCGGGCTGAACTGCCACCAGATCAAAAAAGCAGCAAAGGCGAGCATCGCGCTCAGCGCTAGCGATAGGCTCATGTCCAAAGCAGTCCTCAGGGCGAGTCCGATCAGCAAGAGGGTGAGGATTGCCCAGATGCCAGCGGCCATAGAGACATAACCATAGCGGTTGAAGATCACTCGCCACGGCGTGATGTGCGATTTTTGTGTAGTTGCCATGTGTGAACCTCACGTCTAGTGCAACGGGATCGTCTTATTAGACGCGCTGAGCGCGCTTTTTCTGACCTCTGAGACGGCATTTTCATATGAAAGATCTATAATTCATGCCGAAATCAGCACTCACTGAAACAAAGGTGCGATATGCCGATTGACTCACAAGCCTTGCGCGCCACGATGCGCCAATGGGTGACAGGCGTCACTGTGGTGACCACAGCCTTTGAAGGCATCCGCGTCGGGATAACTGTCAGCAGCTTCACATCGGTCTCGCTCGAGCCGCCGACCGTGCTGGTGTGCTTGAACAAGGGAGCCTTCGCACACGATTTTGTGAAGCGAGCGGGCGTATTCGGCGTCTCGCTCTTGAGCAGCACACAAGCGGCGCTCTCGCAGCGCTTTGCAGGCCTCGATCCAAGCGTGACGGGCGATCGCTTTGAAGGCGTGCTGTATAGCACAGCTGAGACAGGCGCGCCCTTGCTAGAAGGCGCTGTTGGGCTTTTGGACTGCGTGGTGCGCGCCGCACACGATGCCAACACGCACACCATCTACATTGGCGAGGTCGTCTACGCCCAAGCCTTCCCAGAGCGCGTGCCGCTGATCTACTACAACCGTCAGTATCACAACCTGGTGCCGCAAAGCTAGCCCGAGCTGCCAGCCGCCGAGCAAACGCCTCTGAAGCTAAGCGTCGTAATGGCGATTGTCACACTTTTTGTGCTATCTTCTTGGCAAAGGTGCAAGCGGTTACGCTGAGCGCTTGGCAGGCCGCTTGCGCTGTGCTGCGCCGAGAGCGAAACCGATATGCAATTAAGATACGCTCAGGCTCACAAAGCCTGCAGCCTGTGACATAATCTAGGATGAAAAGCACGGGAGCGTCGGCACGGCAGACAAAAAGTGAGCCTTGCCAAGCCTGAGAGAGCGTGCTATACTACCAGGCAATCAGGGCGCATAGCTCAGTTGGTTAGAGCGCACGGTTCACATCCGTGAGGTCATAGGTTCGAGTCCTTTTGCGCCCACTCAGTCTGATAGTATCGCACGCCGCATGGAAAGCCCTTGCGGCGTTTTTGTTTGAGCCCTTCAAAGAACAACATTGAGGCGATGCTCTGAGAAGTGTGGTGAAACTTATGCTGAAACTGATCATGGTCTTAGCAGTGACGTTCGGGGCCTTTTTGGGCGGTCTGTTGATGGGCGGTGGCGGCTCAGACGCTCTGCTGATCGGTGGCGGCCTGCTGTTGCTCTCAGCCGCCGTCTTAGGCTTTCTGAGTCGGCGCGTCGCTTTTGAGCGCCAAGCAGCTCAGCAGCAAGCGCAAGTGCAGCAGGTTTTGCAGAGCGCGCACGAGAGAGCGCGCGCCTTAGCCGAGATCACCAACGCGCTGGGCGCCTCGCTCGATTACGAAAAGGCGCTGAACACAGCGATGGATATCGGCTTGCTTGGCTTGCGCATAGGTGCCTCGGATGCGCGGCTGACTAGCGCTGTGTTGCTCTTCGGCGATGATGACAAGCTGCATATCGTCAGCTCGCGCGGCTTGCCGCCGCGCGATCAGGCACTAGTGCTGGCAGGCAAGGAAGGTCTCTTGGCGGAAGCCCTGCAGCGCGCTGAGCCAATCTTCGCTGACGGCACCAACGGCGATCCTGAGCTGATCTATTTCGTGGCCATGCACAGCGCGCGCTCGCTCATGATAATTCCACTGCGCGTCAGCTACCAAAACTATGGCGCGCTGATCTTCAGCAGCACACAGCCGAATGCCTTCTCGCCCGAGCAGGCCTCGTTGCTGGCGGCCATCAGCACGCAAGCGGCTATGGCCATTCAAAACGCTATCCTCTACGACGATTTGCGCCGCGAGCGCGACCGCTTGATCGAAGTTGAGGAAGAAGCGCGCAAAAAACTCGCCCGCGACCTGCACGACGGCCCGACTCAGCAAGTCTCGCTCATCGCCATGCGCCTTGACTACTGCCGTCAGCTAGTCAAGAAAAACAAGCTCAATGAGCTATTGCCCGAACTGCAGCAGATCGAGACCACAGCGCGCGAGACCGTCAAGAACTTGCGGCACATGCTCTTCACACTGCGCCCGCTCGTCCTGGAGACTCAAGGCATCTTGCCTGCCTTAGAGCAGCTCAGCCAGAAGATGCTGGAGACGCACAATTTGCCCGTTCGGCTTTCGGCCGAAGAAGGCGTGGTTGACCTGATCGAACCGCACCGTCAAGGCCCGCTCTTCTATATCATCGAAGAAGCTGTTGGCAATGCACGCAAGTACGCTCAGACGCCACACATAGACATTCGCTTCTCACGGCAAGGGCGGCACGTCTTGGTTGAGGTGCAAGATTACGGCAAAGGCTTCGATATCGACGCCGTGAGCGGCAACTATGAGTCGCGCGGCAGCCTGGGCATGGTCAACATGCGCGAGCGTGCCCAAGCCATTGGCGCGCAGCTCCGCCTTGAGAGCGCCGTCGGCAGGGGCACAAAGATCAGCTTGCTTTTGCCCGTCCGCGCGATGCCCAGCGCTAATGGCAGCCGCCCGAACGCTGCGCAGGATGCGCTGAGCAAGCCCAACGGCGTAGCAATGCGCAACAGCTGAAGTCTCAAGGCGCGCAACGCAGCTCTGCCTTGCGCTACGCTTTGGGATATAATACGCAAATATTCCTGATCACAGCGATGCTGCCTTTGCGGCCTGGTCGCCTGAACAATTGGTAGGTGAAGTATGTCTACAAGCAGTCCGCGAATTATCGTCGTCGATCCGCAGCAGAAACTCTATCACCTTGTGCGTGCTGCCCTGGAATTGATGGAACGCCATCCGCGCCTCATCGAGACGTACAGCAGCGATGATGCGCTCCTTGAATTGCGCGCCATCCCGCCTGATTTGCTGATCACTAGCCAAACTTTGCTTGAACCGAGCAGCGGCACGATCCTCGCCTTGATGGCAAAACGCGAGATGGCCGCCTTGCCTGTGATCGTGGTCGGTGAAGAAAACGACCCTGTGCTGGATGAAGAGACCATTGCTCAGTCGCCTTTCCAATACTTGCGCCGCCCGATTGCGCCTGAGGCCTTCATCCGCAGCTTGCGCATCGCGCTGGATGGCCCTGAAGCAGCGCCGCGCGAGGCCGCGCCTGAGGAGATCGTCCCTGTGCCGCCAATCGAGTATTCTGGCGCGATTCAACGGATTCTGTTCGATCTCATGCGTAATGTGAACGCCATGGCCGTCATCCTTGCCGACCGCAACGGCAAGGTGCTGGGCTACGATGGCGCCGCAGGCTATGTCGATCGCGATCTGATCGCGGCTGCTTTGGCCAGTGGCTTCAGCAGCCTGATCAAAATGCTGCCGACACTGGGCGAGCAACCGCGCGTGCTTTCCTACTACGATGCCGATCGCACCACGCTCTTCGGCTTGAGCCTGGGCTTGCATCACTTCGTGATCTTGGTCTTTGATCGCAGAGCGCCCTCAGCCGCGCTAGGCAACGTCAAGCGCTTTGGCGCCACAGCCATCAACGAGCTGCTAGAGCTTGTCGGCGAAGT
>RFIM01000040.1 GCA_003695215.1 Chloroflexota bacterium | reverse complement strand
CCTGCGCTCAGCACCACAGGCTCTTCAATACGGTAGCCGTTGAGCAGCGTGCCGTTGCTGCTGCCACGATCCTCTAGCCACCACTGCCCATCGCGCAGCATGATGAGCGCATGCTCCCCGCTGACAAAGCTATCGTCTAGGATGACTGTATTGGTCGGCGCCCTGCCCAGACTTGTCAGCGCCAAGAGCGGATAGCTCTTGCCGTTTGGCGCGCGCTCACCCTCGATGCCGATCACCACGAGCCGCCCGCGCTTGCGTGTGCGCGTCTCGACTTCATCGCTGACGACGCGCAGATCGCGCCATAGCATGACGATCAGCGCGCCGAAGAAAAGCAGCAACAAGGCGCTAGCCAGCAGCCTGAGCGCAGCCAGAATCACGTCGTGTGGCATGATCACTCAGCATCAGGCGGCGAATCTTGTGCGAGCGGCGAACGCAACTGCGTATCATGGGCTGCCTGTGCGGCACTAGGCTCATCTTCCACATAGACTAGCAGCACTTGTGAGAGTCCAATCACGTCGCCTGCCTTCAGGATGCACTCTGCGATGCGATGTCCATTGACAAAAGTGCCGCCACGGCTGTTGAGATCATACAGGACGTAGCGTCCGAAGCGCAAGCGCAACTGCGCATGATGGCGAGAGACGTATGGGCTATCGATCACGATGTGATTATCGTGCTTTCTGCCGATATTGATGACAGGACGGCGTAGCGGGAAAGCCTGGTTGTTGTATACTAGCTGCGGATTGCGCGTATCGATCGGCGGCGGCGTGAGATCGCCACAGGGCAGCAGATTGGTGGAAGTGCTTTCATCTTCAGTGTGGGCAGCTTCAACTTGCACGCTGCGCAAAGGTAGCGCCGCTTCGGGCAATAAAGTGACTTGCGGCTGATGTAGCAGGCGCAGCTCGGCGCGGTTCGCCATCTCAACCAAGCTTGCGGCGAGCACTTGCGCTAGATCGGGCTGCTCGGCAAGCAAAGCGGCATGATCTTCTGCATTTAAGCGTACAAGAAATTGATCGGGCGCCGTCAGGCTGCCATCCGCTTGGCGATACAGATGTTCTTCAAGCGCATGTGCCAAGCGCGAGGCAACTTCGTGCGGATGCAGCCGACTGGCAAACAGGCGCGCAAAGCTGCCTTCAATCAACTGCGCCAAACGCGCCTCCAAGCGCTCAAAACGTTGTGATGGTCTCATGCGCAAGCTCACTTTGAAGCCGATTTTTGTGGGCAATTATACGTGAGGGATGCCTGGGCACAACTTTTTTCACTATGGTATCATAAATCCAATGCCGCATACACCAGCACTACCAACACAATAAAGGCCGATCGGCAGAGCATAGCAAAGTTCGTTAGAATTTCTTTACATATCTTGCAAATTTTGCTTGTTGAATGTACTATCCGAATCGGATAGTCACCTAATCCAAGGAGGTTAGCAAATGCTCAGCAAAAAAGTTGTAATAGCAGTCTTGTCACTCGTCGTTGTAGCAACAGCTATCTTCGCTTTCGTAACCAACACGAACGTGCAAGCACAATACGCGCCCGGTCCGGAGACTCTCTGCGGCGGCCAAGTGCGCTTCCAAGTGCGTCTGTTCGGCGATACGCAAGCCTACGCTGATAACGCATTGACTCAGCCTGCAGTCGTCTTGGTGGCCACCAGGCCAGACAAGATTCGTTCGAAATGGCTCATCTGCGAAAACAGCATTAACAACAGAGCTTGGGCGATCTTCTTTGTGAACCGCATCCTGTACATCCCAGCTGGCTCTGGCGAGCTCGTTCCGCGTCAGTTCCGCGATAATCAGCCGTAACCCACTTGACCTAACGTGAATGATGCCGACCAGCGCTGCTGGTCGGCATTGTTTTCAGGCTCGGCTCAAAGACGAGAGATCAGGCTTGCTTGAATTTCTACAGCTCTTGCTCTTTATGATCGTCGGCGCAGTCGGCGTAGTATCCAGCCCGCGCCTTGGTTTACAGCACGTTTTTGAAGGGCTGGACATACCGCTTGACTTCCAAACCATCACGCTCTCATACGCCGATGTGTTCATGGGCTGGCTGCTGCTGATCAGCGGCTTGCGCGCCTTTCTAGAGAACGCTTACCGCCTGCGCTTGGCTGAGACAGTCAAGTTGCTGCTGCGCCCGCGCTATGCGGCGCTTTTTGTCGGCTTTTTGGCGCTCATGAGCGTAGGCCTGTTCTGGGCAAAACAACCGAGCCTGCTCATCGCAAGTGCGCTGCACTTCGCAGCTTGCCTGCTGATGAGCTTCATCGGCGCCGCTTTGGTGCGCGAACACGGTCTGAGCGCGCTTTGGGCGATTGTGCTTGGCGGCGCGCTACAAGCTCTCATCGGGCTACTGCAGGTGATCAACAACAGCACGCTCGGGCTGAGCGCGCTTGGCGAAGTGCCGCGCCCTTACTACGAGCCGACCACATTCTTCCGCGCCTCTGGGCTTTCCATGCACGCGAACTATCTAGGCGGCTACTTGATGCTAGCCCTGTTTGCGGCGCTGTGCCTGGCAGTGCAAGCGCGCAGGCGCCTCGGCCGCATCCTGAGCGGCGCGCTAGGCGCCTTATGTGCGCTAGGCATGCTCGGGACGCTCTCGCGCAGCGCCTTGCTCAGCACGGCTATCGGCTCCTTGCCTATAGCCTGGATCGCATGGCGCGCTTTGAACAGGCCCGCGCGGCGCAGCATGCTGATCCTATCGAGCGCAGGCGTCCTCATCGGCATCGCCTTTGTGCTGTTCGCCACGCGCGGTGAGCTGGTCACGCGCTTCTTCAGCGGGCGCGAATTCTTCTTCAGAGACTCATGGACAGTTATTCAGAGCGCGCCGCTCTTTGGCGTAGGCGCAGGCAACCTGATGTACGAGGTCTGGCTGAACGTCGGCATGACGCCTGGGCCAAAATTGCCTGTGCATAACGTCTACCTATACATCTGGGCAGAGACGGGCTTGCTCGGCTTGACGATCTTCGGCGCGGCGCTACTCTTGAACCTTTCGCGGCTGCGGCCGCGCTATGGCGCGGCGCACTTCATCATCGGCTGCGGCGTTTTGGCACTGGCTGCTGTCAGCTTATTTGACAACTACACTTGGGCTGTTCATCCGCATCGCGTGCTCACTTTTTGGTGGATCGGCCTTTGGTGGGGAACGACTTGGCACGCAACTGACCAATCCTCGTCGTGCGATGCGCTGGCAGCCTAGCTAACGCTGACATCGCGCCCTCTGGACGCGCCTGTGGTATAGTTGATGGCGCTTTGACCTTGCTCAGCCCTGAGAGATGCCTGCTATGGCTTACTTTGACCTGCCTTTGGAACAGCTGGAGACTTACCTGCCTGCGCGTGACGAGCCTGAGGACTTCGATGCTTTCTGGCGCCAAACGCTGGCCGAAGCGCGCCAACAGCCGCTCGATGCACAGTTCACGCCTGTGGACTTCGGCCTGCGCCTAGTCGAGACCTTCGATGTGACCTTCAATGGTTTCGGCGGCCAGCCGATCAAGGCGTGGCTGATCCTGCCCAAAGACGCGGCGCAAGCTCTGCCGTGCGTTGTCGAGTACGTCGGTTACGGCGGCGGACGCGGCTTCCCGACCGAATGGCTGCCGTTCGCCAACGCAGGCTTCGCCTATTTGGTGATGGATACACGCGGGCAAGGCAGCGTATGGCGTGCAGGCAATACGCCCGATCCTGAGCCACAAGGCGCCAATCCGCAATACAACGGCTTCATGACCCGCGGTATCTTGAATGCGCAGCATTACTACTATCGGCGCGTCTTCACAGATGCCGTGCGCGCTGTAGAAGCAGCACGCGCCCATGAGCGCGTGGACGCAGCGCACATCGCCGTCACGGGCAGCAGTCAAGGCGGCGGAATCAGCCTGGCTGTAGCGGCGCTAGTGCCCGATCTCGACGCAGCCTTGCCCGATGTGCCGTTCTTATGCCATTTTCGGCGCGCCATAACCTTGATTGACACAGCGCCTTATAATGAGATCAGCGCTTTCTTGGCTGTTCACCGCGATAAAACCGCGCAAGTCTTCAAAACGCTCAGCTATTTCGACGGCATGAACTTCGCGGCGCGCGCCATTGTGCCTGCCTTCTTCTCAGTCGGCCTGATGGACACGATCTGCCCGCCCTCGACCGTCTACGCGGCCTATAATTACTATCTCGGCCAGAAGCGCCTGGCCGTCTACCCTTTCAACAACCATGAAGGCGGCGGCGCGCATCACCTGCTGGCAAAGATCGGCTATCTGCGCGAGTTGTGGGGTTGAAGCATGCTGCTGCAACCGAATCAGAAGATCGTCTTCATCGGCGATAGCATCACTGATGCAGGCAGGCGCGATATCGCCGCGCCATACGGCAATGGTTACGTCAGCATGGTGCGCAACATGCTCATCGCCCGCTATCCACACCTGAAGCTCACTTTCGTCAATCGCGGCATCAGCGGCAACACTGTGCGCGAGATCGCCGCGCGCTTCGAGCGCGACGTGATCAGCGAGCGCCCGCACTGGCTCTCGCTGATGGTTGGCATCAACGATGTCTACCGTCAGTTCCACGGCGACCCCGCCACAGCCGTCTTCCCTGTCGAGTATCAGGCAACCCTGCGCCTGCTCGTCCATCGCGTGCAGGATGCCTTTGGCACGCAGGTGATCTTGCTCTCGCCCTACATGATTGAGCCTGACCGCGAGCAGCCCATGCGCCGCCAGATGGAAGTCTATGCCGCGCTGATGGCGCAAGTGGCCGCTGAGTTCAAGACGCTCTATGTGGACTTGCAAGAGGCTTTTGCGCAGGTGCTGCGCGTCAGTGTGCCGCAGCTATGGTCAGAAGATCAGTTTCATCCCTTTGGCGTCGGCCATGCGCTCATCGCGCGTGAATGGCTGCGCGCCGTGCAGTTCAGCTTGTAGCGCTATACAGCCGACGTGCCGACTGCTATAATCAGCGGCCATGCACATCGGATTGAACGCACATCTGTTGGCAAGCGCACAGGACTTTCGGCGCGCAGGCATTCATCATTACATCTACAACCTGATTGCCCACTTGCCGCAAGCCGCGCCCGACTTGCGCGCCACAATTTTCGTCGGCGAAGGCGAGCTGCCATCTACGCCCTACGCCGTGCGGCGCTCGCGCTTCAAAACGCACAGCCCGCTGCGGCGCATCCTCTGGGAACAGCTCTGGCAGCCTTTCCAGCTGCGCGGACTCGACCTGATGCATGAGTTGGCCTTTGTGGCGCCGCTGCTCATGCCGCGCCCATTTGTAGTGACAGTCTACGATCTCAGTTTCATGCGCTATCCTGAGCGCTTGCCAGCTGCCCGAAGGCTGTACCTGCGCGCCATGACGGCTGTCAGTTGCCGCCGCGCCCGCCGCGTGATCGCCATCTCGCGCTCCACAGCCGCCGATCTGAGCCGATTGCTGAAGGTGCCGCCTGAGAAGATCGATCTGGCAGTGCCGGGCGTCCAGGCGCGCTTCCGAAAATTGCCGCGCGCCCAAGTGGAGGCCTTTCGCGCCGCCAAGGGTTTGCCCGAGCGCTTCTTCTTCTACCTTGGCACTTTGGAGCCGCGCAAGAACCTGCCCGTCCTCTTGCGCGCTTATGCCACGCTGCCTGAAGCCGATCGGCGGGCAGTGCCGCTGATTTTAGGCGGCGGCGCGGGCTGGATGACGGCGGAGGTGCCGCGCCTGATCGACCAGCTCGGCCTGGCACAGACCGTTCACCGAGTCGGCTACTTGCCTGACGCTGAACTGGTCTATTGGTACAATTGCGCTGAGACGTTCGTCTACCCTTCGATCTTCGAAGGCTGGGGCTTGCCTGTGGTTGAGGCGATGGCCTGCGGCTTGCCGCCGCTGGTCTCAAACGTCTCAGCGCTGCCTGAGGCGGTTGGCGAAGTTGGCATGCAGTTGCCGCCACAGGATGAACAGGCCTGGCGCGCAGCACTAGAGCGCGCCATGCATGATTCGGCTTGGCGCGCCGAGCAAAGCCTGCGCGCTCAGGTGCGTGCATGCCAATTCACCTGGCTGCAAACAGCGCAAGCGACGCAGGAAACTTATCGTAAGGCGTTAGAGAATTAACGAGATGCACGCAAAAGGTCGGGATTGGGCAAAATGGATGCGGCGGGCGATGCCTGCCTTGGACTTCGGCTCGGTTTTCGTAGCCTTCTGGCTTTCCTACAGCCTGCGCTACCAATCCGAGCTGGTGCGGAATATTCTGCCCATTGAAGAGGCGTTTTTCACTTCCTTCGACGTCTTCGTGCCCTATGCGCTAGTCTTTGCGCTTTGGGTCGTCCTAACGGCGCCGGTAGCAGGGCTTTACCGTGAGCAGCGCGGGCGTAGCTGGCTTGAAGAAGTCTCGCGGATCGTCAACGGCGTCGCCAGCGCCACAGTGATCGCCATGGCGCTAAGTTTCTTCACGCAGCCGCCAGCTTTCTCACGCTTGCTGCTGATTCTGGCAGCAGTGCTGTGCGTGATCCTGCTCTCAGGCTTGCGCGTGGTCTATCGCATGCTGCAAGCCTTGCTGAGGCGGCGCGGCATAGGCGTGGCGCGCGTTCTGCTGATCGGCTTGGGCGATGTCGGGCGCGCCGTGCTGAGCGCCATTCTGGCGCGCCCTGATCTCGGCTACGTGCCGATCGGCTATCTGGACGACGATCCTGAGCGCGGCTCAGCTGATATGGGCAGAGTGCGCGGCCTAGGCGGCCTGGACAAACTGCCTGAACTGCTGGCTGAGCGCGCCGCAGACATGGTCATTGTGGCCTTACCATGGGATGCGCGTAAGCAGATCGTGGAGATTGTGCAGCGCTGCGAGGAGAGCGGCGTCCAGACGCGCGTCGTGCCTGATTTATTCCAACTGAGCATGAGCCAAGTCCACGTTGAGAATTTAGAAGGCATTCCGCTGCTCGGCCTGAAAGCGAGCTCGCGCATGAATCGCGGGCAGTACCTGATCAAGCGCCTGATCGATCTGGCCATTGTGATCGCTTTGGCGCCGCTGGCCGTGCCGCTAGGCCTTCTGATCGCGCTTGCCATCAAGCTTGATTCGCCGGGCAGCGTTTTTTATGCGCATCGGCGCGTTGGCAAAAACGGGCGCGAATTCTACATGCTCAAGTTCCGCTCGATGTACGAAGGCGCCGATAAGAAGCATGAGGAGCTGATCCGTCAGACAGGCGCCGATCCCAAGCGGCCGAAATGGGAAAACGATCCGCGCATCACCCGAGTCGGGCGCTTTTTGCGGCGCACTAGCTTGGACGAGCTGCCCAACTTGATCAACGTGCTGCGCGGCGAGATGAGCATCGTCGGGCCGCGCCCGCCGACGCCGGCTGAGGTCGCGCTTTATGAGAGCTGGCAACGACAACGCCTGAACACGCAGCCAGGCATCACAGGCTTGTGGCAAGTCAGCGGGCGCAGCAAGGTGCCCTTTGAAGAGCAATGCCTGCTGGATATCTATTACATCGATAACTGGTCGATCGGCTTAGACTTGCAAATCCTGCTGCGCACTATCCCGAACGTGCTGCTGGGCAACGGCGCCTACTGAAAAAGCCGCGGCGTGAGCATGCCCACGCCGCTGTGCAGGCTCATTCCTTCGGTTCCACCTCAGGCGGCAAGGCGGCGTGCTCGGCTTTGTCATGCCCGTTGCCGTTGCCGTTGTGATCGCCGTGATGGCACTGATAGGGCACAGTGGTCACGACCACGCGGTCGAGATTCTGCAGGGCAAGGCTGAAGATGTAGGCGTTGTTCTGGTGCAGAATCTGTTCCCAGAAGGTATCCATTGCCAAGTGGCCGATGATCACGTTGACGTAGCCTTCAGGGTTTGCTGCTAATTCGCGCAGCACTTCTTCTCGAATCGGCTCGATCAGCTGACGATAAGGCGATTCAAGGATAGTCAGCTCGCCTTCGCCGACGCGCTCCTGCCACTTTCGGCGCAAACGCTCGACTTTAGCAGGATTGACGGCCACGTGAATGGCGCGCCACTTGACGCCCAGAGACTTGGCGTAGTCGATCATGCGCAGCGAGCCTATGTGAACGTCATCGATCAGCACCAGAGCCGAGACTACGTGGCGCTCGCCGCGTTTCAGGCGCAAGCCTGCTGCACTCAAGCGATGCGCGATATCCACATAATGATGATGAACACGGCTGAAGGCGTATACCACGCTCGGGATCAGCAACACAATGAACCACGCACCGCTTGTGAATTTGGTGATGGCGAAGATCAGCATCACGATGAAGGTCACTACGGCGCCGATGCCGCTGATGAGCATGTTGATGCGCCAAT
>RFIM01000303.1 GCA_003695215.1 Chloroflexota bacterium | reverse complement strand
TGCTGCTCAGCCACTTGAGTCAGCCCGCCGAGCCGCGTCCGTGCGGCGAGCTGCTCTCGCAGGGCTTTGGGCAAGTTCGTCATCGCCTCAAAGGCGGAGACTTTGTGTTTGTAGAGCCATTCGGCGAGCTGTTTGGCGCGGAAGGCGGGCTGTTGCCACTCAGCCATGAGCGCCTGCAGCGCCTGGTCGCTCAGATCGTAGAGGTTGATCAACGTCTCGGTCATAACTCGTCTTTTCGGGCAAAGCGGCGCTTGAGCTGCAAGCTAAGCGCCACAGCAAGCGGTAATAGGCTGATCAGCGGTGCACCGCCACAAGGGTTGCCGCCTGTGGGCGCTGGAATCGGCGTTGGCCGCCGCAGACTGCCTGGCGGCAAAGCGGTGAAAGTGGCCGTGAGGAAGCGCGTGTTGGTCGGGAAGCGCGCCGGCGTGATAGTTGGCAGCGGCGTAGGCGAGGCGCGTGGCGGCAACGGCGTGCGCGTCGCCGTTATAGTCGGCGTGAGCGTCGGCGTCGGCGTCGTCTCCTGATAGGGCGTCCAGCGGACGGCGCGCGCGGCGCGCTCAGAGCGCAGCCAGGCTTGCCATTCGGCGTAGAATGCCGCTGTGCTGAGTCCGAAGAAGGCGCGGAAGGCTGTCTCGAAGTCTGTGGCCTTCGCTAAGGCGCGCGCAAAGGCGAAAGGCGCGCCTGCGCCAACGCGCTCTGCCATATAGAGCGTCAACAAGTAGCTTTGCGCCTGCCAGAGCCGCCATTCGGCATTGCTGCGATTCTCAGGCAGCTCGGCAAGCTCTGAGAGTGCCAGAAGCGGGCGGTTAGTGCGCAGGCGCTCCAGGGCGATGCCGAGCGCGCCGCTGTTCGGCCTGACGCTATAGAGGCGCGCCAAACCTGCTTTGAACCATTCAGGGATCGGCGGCGCTTTTTCCCAAAGCACGGCGTAGGCGCGGCTGACGATCAGCTCGGTCAAGCGATCCTGCAGTTCGTTGAAGGCGAGCGTTTGGCGGCGCAAGAGCGTGAAGCCATAGCGCTCGTAAATGGCGAGCGCAGCGTTCGGATCGCAAGTGCGGCGCGTGCCGCCAATAGTGCGCGACTCGACGTACGGCGTGCCGTCAGGATCGCGCAAGCAGAACGTGACTTCAGGATCGTAGATCACAATGCGTTGGCTCGGCGCGATGCCTGTTTGCTGGCTGACTAGCTCAAAGATGCGCATGGCATCCTGATGGAGCAGCTCAAGGGCAAGATCGGCGTTGTGGCTGTAGAGCTGCAGCACTGTGCCGACACTCTGCCAACGCTTGACAGGCTGCGGCGCGCTGAGCAGGGCATCTTGAAATAGAAGCTCGCCATTGGCGACGCTGATGCCTTCTGCGCTCTGCACTTGCCATTCGAAGCGGATAGGCGAGAAGGGCAAAGGCGCTTCTTCGGGCGTGAATTCCCAGACGTAAGTGAAAAGCGCTGTCTGGGCATTCAGGGCAATGCCGACCTGCTTCGGATCGAGGAACGGCGCGATATTGAGCGTGCCGTCGGGCTGATAGATGCGCAGGTAGAGCGCGATCACGTCTTCGAGCGGCAAATTCGCCGTCACGCTGAAGCGCACGGCAGCAGGGAAGAGCATCTCGCTCTCAGCACGCGTCAGCAGCGGCACAAGCGTGCGGTTAGGCGTGGCTGAAGGCGTGCGCGTCGGCAGGTCGTCGCGCTGTGCGGCAGTTTGCTGAGCGGCGCTTAGCAGAAAGAGCAAGAGCAGAGCGGGCAAGATCAGGCGCTTCATGCGCCCGATCTTACCATGCTGAGCGCTATCTGACTAGAGACGATAGAGCGCGCCGTATTTTTGGCGCAAATAGTTGATGTACGGCGCGCTATCGAGCCTGCCAACGGTGCGCGCGATCAACTCTGGCGCCGTATACTTGCTGCCATGCTGGTAGATGTTCTGCTGCAGCCAGCTGTGCAAGGCGCTGAAGGTGCCGCGCTTGATTTCCTCGGCGATCTCAGGGCGCTCTGAGAGCGCTTTGGCGTAAAATTGCGCGCCGAGGATGTTGCCAAGCGTATAGCCTTGGAAAGCGCCGCCGATCAAGCCGCTGAACCAATGCACGTCCTGCAGCACGCCATCACGATCATCAGGCGCGCGCACGCCGAGATCAGCCTGATAGCGCGCATGCCAGGCTTCGGGCAGATCAGCGATGCGCAAGCTGCCTTCCAAGAGCTGCAGTTCGAAGTCGAAGCGGATCATCACATGCAGGTTGTAGGTCACTTCGTCGGCTTCAGTGCGAATGAGCGAGCGCTCGACCTTATTAATGGCGCGATAGAACTGCTCGAGCTCGATCTGTGCCAATTGCTCTGGGAAAAGGCTGCGCAGCAGCGGATAGAAGTATTCCCAGAAGTCATAGCTGCGCCCGACCAGATTTTCCCACAAGCGCGATTGGCTCTCATGCACGCCCGCTGAAGTGCCGCCTGCCAAAGGCGTGCCTTCGTACTCAGCTTTTACGCCTTGCTCATACATGGCGTGGCCGGCCTCGTGCAGCGTGCTGAAGAGCGGATCGCTGAGCGTATCCTTCGGATAGCGCGTAGTGATGCGCACATCGCCGTGATTCAGGCGGATGGCGAACGGATGAGCTGTGCGATCAAGGCGCCCGCGCTCGAAATCATAGCCGAAGCGCTTGATGACATCGGTTGTGAAGCGCTCGATCAGCTCAGGCGCGTAATGTTGGTGCAAGAACGTATCGTCAGCTGGCGCCTGCGCCGTGATCGCCTGCGCTAAGGGCACTAGGGCAGCGCGCAGGTCTGCGAAGATCGCCCGAATATCGGCAGCTTTCATGCCGTAGTCCGAGCTGTCGATCAGCGGATCGGCGATGTGATCGTAAGGTGCAAAGCATTCGGCATAGCGACAGCTCAGATCGAGCGTGCGCTCAAGGTAAGGCTGCATCCGTGCGAAATCGTCAGCTGGCCGCGCTACTGTCCAGGCTTGGTAGCTCTCAGAAGCGTGTTGTGAAATAGCGGCGACCAGCTCAGCAGGCACTTTAATGGCGCGCTGATACTCGCGGTGCGTCACGCGGATCAGCGCTGCTTCGTCAGAATCGGCGGGCAAGCGCTCAGCATACGGCATCAGCTCATCCAGCAATTTGCCGAGCGCAGGATCGGTGAAGCGCGCGTGCGCCTGTTGCGTGAGGTAAGCCAGCTGCTTGCCGCGCCAAGCCGCACCGCCGCGCGGCATATAGGTTGCCTGATCCCAGTAGAGCGCCGCGCCGATGCTATTCAGCAGGCTGATTTCGGCAAGGCGCTCGCGCAAGGCTTGCGTCTTCTCAGTGAAGTCAGTCATGAGCGAAAGTCACTTTCATCTAGCGAGTACAATGCGATTATAGCGCGCCAAAGGCATCATACAGACGCTTTTAACGCTTTCTCGAAGTGTGCTATAATCGGAGTTGAGCTGACAAG
>RFIM01000302.1 GCA_003695215.1 Chloroflexota bacterium | reverse complement strand
TCTGAAATGATCGCCGACGCAGGTGAAGTCGTCACTAATGAGATGTTCAGCCGCATCCAGGCTGTCGTCACAGCGCGCCTGAGCGAGATTCAAACAGATATCGAGACGCGCCGCCGCCAAGAGATCGATCAGCTCGACCTGATGGCAGATGCGCGCACGGCCACAGCAGCAGAAGAAATTGACGTGCTGCAAGATGAGCGCCGCGCGCGCCTCACTAAGGCGCGCGCTACCGCAATGGAAGCGCGCCAAGAGCTGCAGAGCCTCCAGGTGCTGACTTTCCTCTCCGAGTCGCGCTATGCCGAGCTGAAAAAGCGCTATGGCAACGTCTTCTCGGCTGAGATGGGCGCTGAGGCCTTCTACAAAATCCTCTCCAAGCTGGATTTGGACAAGCTCTCCAAAGAGCTGTGGGAAGAGGTGCGCACAACGCGCTCCAAGCAGCGCAAGAAGAAAGCCACCAAGCGTCTGCGCGTCGTCGAGAGCCTGCGCAAGAGCGGCAATCGCCCTGAGTGGATGATCCTGCAAGTGCTGCCCGTCATCCCGCCAGATTTGCGCCCGATGGTGCAGTTGGATGGCGGCCGTTTTGCCACGAGCGATTTGAACGACCTGTATCGGCGCGTGATCAACCGCAACAATCGCCTCAAGCGCTTGATCGAACTCGGCGCGCCTGAAGTCATTGTGCGCAACGAGAAGCGCATGCTGCAGGAAGCTGTGGATAGCCTGATCGATAACAGCCATCGTAGCAATAAAGTGCTCTCGCGGCGCGGCCGCCGTGAGCTGAAATCGCTCTCGGATATGCTCAAAGGCAAGAAAGGGCGCTTCCGCCGCAACTTGCTGGGCAAGCGCGTCGATTACTCTGGCCGTTCAGTGATCGTGATCGGCCCGAAGCTCAAGTTGCACCAGTGCGGCTTGCCCAAGACCATGGCGCTGGAGCTGTACCGTCCTTTCGTGATCGGCCGCTTGATGAAATACGGCCACACTAGCAATGTCAAGGGCGCCAAGCGCTTGATTGAAAAAGAGCGCCCTGAAGTCTGGGAAGTGCTTGAGGAAGTCATCAAGGAACGTCCGGTGTTGTTGAACCGCGCGCCGACGCTGCACCGACTCGGCATTCAGGCGTTTGAGCCACAACTAGTGGAAGGCAAGGCCATTCAGATTCATCCGCTGGTCTGCTCAGCCTTCAATGCCGACTTCGACGGCGACCAAATGGCCGTGCATGTGCCGCTCTCGGATAAAGCCGTTGAGGAAGCGCGCAACTTGATGCTCTCGACCAAAAATCTGCTCAAGCCTGCGGATGGTCAGCCGATCGTCGGGCCAGCTAAGGACATGGTGCTCGGCGTCTACTATCTGACCATGGATCCGACCGCGGATATTGTGGCGCGCAAAGAACGCGCTGATGAGTTCCGCTCTCAGGCAAATTTGAAGCAAGGCGGCTATAGGATCGGTGTGGCGCGCAACAGCAGCGGCCATCACTGGCTGCTGCAGCACGAGCTCGACCAGGGCAATGCTGTGAGCGTCTACGCGCCTATTGAGCCGCCCGTCAACGAGCAAGGGCAGAAAATCGGCAAGGCGACGCCTTCTGAGATCGTCTTGCTGAACGCCGTCCTGAACGGCGAGGTCGATTGCGCCTTGATCAACGGCTATGAGTTCCAGCAGTTGTGTAAGAAGCGCCCAGAATTTGCCGAAGCGCTAGTGCTGACCAATCTCTCGGATCGGCGCAAGGTTGTCGATATGGACGAAGTCGAGTATCTCTACAACCTCGGCTTGGTGACGCTGCACACGCCCATCATCCTCGGCAACTACTACGATAACCGCGAGCCGCAACCTAAACCTGAGCTGACCACAATTGGGCGCGCGCTCTTCAACCGCATCCTGCCCGATGAAGCGCGCTTCGTGCAGGATACGCTGGGCAAAAAGCAGCTGCAAGACCTTGTCGCCAAGCTCTATCAACGCTTTGGGCCCGAGCGCACCACAGATATTGTGGATGCCATCAAGGATATCGGCTTCCATTATGCTACCGTCAGCGGCACGACCATTGCCGTCAGCGACCTGACCGTACCTGCCGAACGCGAAGAAATTCTGCGCCAGGCAAACGCCGAGATCGATATGCTCGAGCGCGACTTTCGGCGCGGCATGCTGACCGAAGAAGAGCGCTATCAGCGCACAGTGGATAAGTGGAAAGAAGCCAAAGATCGCCTCTCCGATATGATTCGCGATGCGCTCGATCCTTTTGGGCATATCGCCATCATGGCAGTCAGCGGCGCGACCAAAGGCGGCTTCGGCCCGATCACCCAATTGGCGGGCATGCGCGGCCTGATGACCGATCCGAGCGGGCGCATCATCGAGTTGCCAATCCGCAGCCACTTCCGCATGGGCTTGACGGCGCTGGAATACTTCATCAGCACGCACGGCACGCGCAAAGGCTTAGCCGATACAGCCCTGCGCACAGCTGACGCCGGCTACCTGACGCGCCGCCTGGTCGATGTGGCGCAAGACGTGATCGTCAACCGCCTTGACTGCGGCACTGAGCGCGGCATCACCATCCGCAAGAGCGATAATGTGGCAGGGCAAAAGGTGCAAGAGCGCATCGTCGGGCGCTGCGCGGCACGTGCGCATTATCATCCGAAGACGGGCGAGCTGATCATCGAGCGCAACGGCCTGATCGATGAGGACAAGGCTGAGGAGCTGGTTGCCAGCGGCCTGGAGGAATTCTATGTGCGCAGCCCATTGACCTGCGCCTTAATTCACGGCATTTGCGCTTACTGCTATGGGCGCGATCTTGGGCGCGGCGAGATGGTCGAGATCGGCGCGGCCGTCGGCATTGTGGCGGCGCAATCCATTGGCGAGCCTGGCACGCAGCTGACTTTGCGCACCTTCCACACAGGCGGCGCAGCGCAAGCCTCAGGCGATATCACTAGCGGCCTGCCGCGTGTGGAAGAACTCTTCGAAGCGCGCAAGAAGCCGAAGGGCGAGGCTGTGATGACGGATATCGCAGGCACGCTGCGCTTGATCAAGCAAGATGGCGTGCGCATCGCGCGTGTCATTCAGTCCCAGGTCTTCCGCGATGAATACAACATCCCATCTGACTGGGAAATCCTAGTGGCCGATGAGCAAGACGTCCGCGAAGGCGAGGTTCTGGCACGCCGCTTGGATGAGCAAGGCAAGGAAGTCGAGACGCTCGTCGCCAAGTTCAGCGGCACGATCTATCGCGAAGGTCAGACGCTCTACCTGCGCTATGAGCGCAAGGAAGTCTCCGATCAGGAGATTCCAAGCACAGCGCGCCTGATGAACGGCATCTATGACGGCATGGAAGTCTATGCAGGCCAACAGCTCACTGAAGGCTCCAAGAATCCGCATCGCATCCTGCGCATTCAAGGCAAGGAGGCCTGCGAGATGTACCTGCTCTCAGAAGTGCAAGATGTCTACCGCAATCAAGGTGTGAACATTGCTGATAAGCACTTTGAGATCATCATCCGCAAGATGCTCTCAAAAGTGCAGATCACTAAGAGCGGCGGCAGCGATTTGCTGCCAGGCGAGCTGGTCGATCATCTGCAGCTGCTCGCCTTGAACGACGAGCTGATCAAGGCCGGCAAGGAGCCAGCGCAAGGCGTGCCCGTGCTGCTCGGCGTGACGAAGGCGGCGCTCAGCACGGATAGCTTCCTCTCAGCCTCGAGCTTCCAACACACGATCAAGGTCTTGGCAGGCGCTGCCATTGAAGGCAAAGTCGATC
>RFIM01000301.1 GCA_003695215.1 Chloroflexota bacterium | reverse complement strand
GGCCGTGATGCCAGCCAGCGCGTAGATACCTTGCGTGATGTAGCCAATGCGCCAGACTTCGCCCTCCACGAAGAACTCATAGATGGCGCCTTGCAGGTTGTTGGCAATTTGGAGCAAGCGCTCGCGGCTCCTGCGCAATTCACGCTCTTGTTGTTGGCGCTTGATAGTGGCGCTCAGATCTGCGGCAACTGTGCGCAGCAGCTCAATTTCGAGTGCATCCCAAGTGCGCTCGCCTGTGCATTCATCGAAGCCGATGAAGCCCCACAGTTGCCCATCTATCAGGATGGGCAGGATCAGAATGGAGACGATCTGTTGCCGCTCTAAGATGGCGCGCTCGCGCTCAGGCAGATTGCGCACGGCGCCGCCGATCGGTTGCCCTGCCAAGATCGCGCCGATCCGATCGGGGAAGAGTTGTGAGAGGTTCACGCCTTGCAGCTCAGGCCTGTTCAGGCGCGGCGGAATGCCTTCAGCGCACCATTCAAAGCGCTGATCGGCCAGCCAATCGGCGCCTTGGCGCCGCGCCTGGAAGATATAGACACGGCTGGCCGAAGTGGCTCGGCCTAAGTGCGCCAAAATATCTTGAATGCCATCTTCCCAGCTTGGCGCTGTGAGCAGCTGCTGCACATTCTCAGCCAGAGCCGCTAGGATCGCATCGCGCCGCAGCAAGGCTTGATCGCTCTGCTTGCGCTCAAGCAAGCCGCTCACCCACTCGCCCATCAGCAGGAAGAAGTCTTTATCGAAGGCTGTGAACGGCTCTTGGCGCGGTGCGCGGCTGGCGAAGCTGAGCGTGCCAAAACGCTTGCCGCCTACGCTCAGCGGCACGCCGACGTACGTCTCCATACGCATGGCTGTATAACATGGATGCTCACGATAGGGCGAATCGCTCATGCGCTCCACGCTGACCAAGCCGCTCGTCTGATAGGTCAGATCGCAGTAGGCCTGGCTCAACGGCAGGCGCTGACCGCGTTGTGGCGCTTCGGCGAGCGTGCTATGAACGTACAGCACGCGCGAAGTGCTGCCGTCGACTTGGTTGATCGAGCCGATCTCCAGCCCGAGCAAGGTCACGCCCATCTCCAGCGCTGCTTGCAGCTGTGTGTCGATATCGCCACTGCGCGCTGCCACTTCATAGAAGGCGCGCAGGCGGATATCTTGGCGCGCTTTTTGCAAAGTGCGCTCGCGCAGCTGATCGGTCATGGCGTTGAAGGCTTCGGTCACTTCACCTATCTCATCGCGATAGCTGATTGGCACCTGGTAAGTCAGGTCGCCTTGTGCTACGCGTTGAGCGCCTTCGCGCAAGCGCTCGATCGGCACCTCAATGCCGCGCTTGATGACCTGACGCACGATCACCACAGCCAATAGCGATGCCATGCCCAGCGCGAGCGTCAGCAAGACAAAGGCGCGGTTTTGGCCTGCGTGAATCTCGGATTGGGCCGACTCGACGAAAACGACGAGATCAGTGCCTTCCACGACATAGGTCGTGCCCAGCACATCCTCGCCTTTGAAGTTCGTGTACTCGGATGTGTGCACTGCTTGAGCCTCATCGCCCAATTGGCTCAGCCTGCCGATGAACGGCTGATCCTCAACAACGGGCAGTTCAGGGCGACCCGCCAAGTTGATCAGTTTTTCGCGCCAGGCAGGGTCGCTATGTGCTACTAGCGGGCCTTCTGCCTCGACGATGTAAGCCACGCCTGTCTCGCCGAAGCGCACTCGCGCGGCGATATCGTTCAAGATTCCCATGTTCAGCACTGCAGCAGCCATGAAACCGTTTGCAGCGCGCGTCGCGATCAGCAGAGTCGGTGCGCTTGCCGCTCTGGGCTCGACTTCGCCGATGTAGAACAGCCCTTGCGGCATTTCCAGAGACTTCTGGAACCATTCGAGGCTGCTTGCGCTCTCGGCGTTAGCGAACAGAGCGTCGCTGTCGCGGAAAGCACGCGCTATGATGCGCCCATCAGGTGCGATGATGGCCAGTTCATTCAGCGCGCTGTTCGTTTCCAGCACAGCCTGGAGCGGATTGTTCGCCAAAGCCGCTTGACCAATGCCTGCCATAGCCGTCAAGATGCCTTGAGCTTGATCGATCAAATTGCTCACCTGGATGGCCACGCTTTGTGCGGCATCGCGCTGCCTGCCCGACCATAAGCCGTATTCGGACTGCTCGAAGAGCGCGTAGGCCGTCGCAAAGGCGACCAAGACAAGCGCTAGCAGGAGCCCTGAGAAGATGACGATGAGCTGCGTGCGCACTTTCAAGCGCAGGCGCAGACGGAGTGGCTGTTGTGCCTGACTGCCCATAGGGATGACACCTGTTGCTTTGATTGAGATCGGTGCTTATATCATATGTGTAAAAAGCTGTCTAGAGCACTCTACAGATGGTTAGAATTTTTTCAGAAGGTTGACCCATCCACCTGGCCAGGTCGAAGCTATACACCAAAACTGGACGAAGAAGGGATCGCACGAGGATGAGCTTCAGGCTTACAATCGGGCTTGCCAAAGGTTCAACTGGTTGAGAGCAAGAGAGCCTGTGACACAGCCCACCATCATCCTGCTATTCGTGGAAGATGATCTGGTTGATCAGCAACGATTCACGCAATGTGTCGATGAGCAAGGTTTGCCGTATCTATGTGTACTAGCCCAAAGCCTTTCTGCAGCGCTAGAGCGCTTGGAGCAGCAATCATTCGATGTGATTCTCTCGGACTATTTCTTGGCAGATGGCTCTGTGACCGAGCTGCTGCGCCACAAGCCGACAGCGCCTCTCATCGTCGTCACGCGCCACACCGACCTGCAGGCCGCGCTCGAGGCCATGCGGCTAGGCGCGTATGATTATGTAGTTCAAGATGAGCAGGGCGTGTATCTCTCGCGCCTTCCGGAGGTAATTATGGAAGCTCTAAAAACAAGCCGCTTGCGCGCAATGGAAAATGAGCGGCGCGCGCTGGCTGAGATGCTGCGCGATGCAGCGCTAGCGCTCAATAGCACGCTAGAGTTGGATGAAATCCTCAAGCGCATCCTGGAAAATGCGAAGCGCATCATCCCGCACGATGCCTCTAGTATCATGCTGCTGAAAGGCACACAAGCGCGCATCGCTCAGATGAATGGCTGGACGCCTGAAGAGATGGCGACGCTCGCTACAGCCGTTCTCGAGATCACTGGGATTGACCATCTCAACCTGATGTACCACACGCGCAAGTTTTGCCTCATCCCTGAGGTGGATGAAGCCAACAGTTGGGTGCGCTTCCCGAACGTGCGCGTGCCGCGCTCCTACCTTGCGGCGCCGCTGTGCATTGGCGAAAGCGTGATCGGCTTTCTGCACCTGGATAGCTTCACGCCGCACTTCTTCACAGCGCTCCATGCCGAGCGCCTGAGCGCTTTCGTCGATCAAGCGGCAATCGCCTTGGATAACGCGCGGCTGCATCAAAAGGCGCAAGAACTTGCCGCTATGGAAGAGCGTCAGCGCATCGCCCGCGACCTGCACGACTCCGTCACCCAGACGCTCTTCGCCGCCTCGATTATCTCCAATGCCATCATCCGTCAGTGGAGAACCGCTCCTACCAGCATTGGCGCTGAGCTACAAGAGCTGCGCGACCTGACGCAGGGCGCACTGGCCGAAATGCGCACCCTGCTCTTAGAGTTGCGCCCCAGCACTTTGCTCGAGACTGATCTAAGCGATCTGCTGCACCAATTGGCAGATACCATCAAAGGGCGCTCGCGGATGCGCGTGCTCTATCACACTGAAGGCAAAGCCGAATTGCCGCCGAACGTCCATGTGGCCTTTTTTCGGCTAGCGCAGGAG
>RFIM01000300.1 GCA_003695215.1 Chloroflexota bacterium | reverse complement strand
TGCGTAAAACACCTTTTCGCCGAAAGCGCTCGACTCTACCCAAGCGCTAGGCTACAATCTGGGCCAACAGTACACCTGCTTCAGGAGCCATATGTCCACGCCTAACCAACCAACAGCGCACGACTTGCCCGAGCTGATCATCGAGCCAACACGCGGCTGGCGCAAGCTGAATCTCGGCGAGCTATGGGCATATCGTGAGCTGCTCTACTTCCTGATCTGGCGCGATATCAAGGTGCGCTACAAGCAAACGCTCATCGGCGCCGCCTGGGCGATCATCCAGCCCTTCATGACCATGATCGTCTTCTCGCTGTTCTTCGGCCAGCTGGCAGGCATTCCATCAGATGGCGTGCCGTATCCGATCTTCAGCTTCGCGGCGCTCGTGCCGTGGGCTTTCTTCGCCAACGGCTTGACCAACGTCTCTAACAGTTTGGTCAGCAGCGGCAATTTGATCAAAAAAGTGTACTTCCCGCGCTTGGTCATCCCACTGGCAGGCGTGCTGAGCGGCCTGGTGGACTTCGCGCTGGCTTTCGCCGTGCTGCTGCTGCTGATGCTGCTCTACGGCATCCTGCCGACCGCAGCTGTGCTCGCCTTGCCGCTATTCGTGCTGCTGGCGCTGATGACGTCCCTGGCAGTTGGCCTGTGGCTCTCAGCGCTGAACGTGCAGTTCCGCGATGTGCGCTACATCCTGCCGTTCTTGATCCAATTCTGGCTGTTTGCCACGCCGATTGCCTATCCCAGCAGCTTGATCGAGAATCCGCTGGTTCGGGCGCTATACGGCATCAATCCAATGGCAGGCGTCGTCGAAGGCTTCCGCTGGGCGCTCTTGGGCAGCCCAATGCCGCCGATGCCGATGTTGCTGGCCTCAGGCTTGACGGCGCTGATCGCACTGATCAGCGGCTTGTTCTATTTCCGCCGTATGGAGAAATTTTTCGCCGATATTGTCTAGCGCTGATTGTGCCGTTCATCACGCCAGAGTTGTGATGAAAATCTAATAATCAAACGCTCGTTTGATTGTATAATTGAATATAGAATGCCTATGAGAGATGGCACGCGAGTGCCGAGGAGCGCTAGCCATGACGAATCTAATCCGCGAGAGCGCGCCGATCACGCTCGATCCTGAGAATTTCGCGCCGAACAGCGAATTCGTGCTGATCAAGAACTCAGCTTATCGCTTGCCAGAAGGCGTGCGCAAGGTGCAAGTGGTCTCAGGTTATGCCTGGATTTCCTTTGATGGACGCGATCTATTCATCGGCGAAGGCGAGAGCGTTGAACTGCCGACCGAGATGCAGTCAAGCGCCGTCATCTCCGCCATTGATCGCAAGCCGCTGCTGATCGCGTTCAATTTCTGAGCGTTCCATACCTTTGCAGCTATAATAAACGGCGTGCTGTAGGAGCACGCCGTTTTGTTTGTGAGAGCGCGCCTTGGAGAGCCTGAGCAACCGCCTATTTTTATATGGTTTGGCGAGCCTTGTGATCGTGCTGATCGGCACGCTGAGCTTGATCGTGCCAGTGGCGCTGCGCAACGCTGAGCAAGCTGCCTCTGCGCGTCAGACTGCGCTCGTCGCCGCTGACCTGAACGCCACGCTCGATAGTCGCCTGGCGATCATGCTCGGTCAGGTCAGCCGTGAGCAAACTGCGCAGGCGATCATCGCGGAAGTGACAGCGATCTGGCAAGCGCAAACGGCAACTTACGCTGCCGTGCGCGCCACAGCCGAGCGCCTCATCTCAGAGGCTACTGCAGAAGCCGAGCGGCGCTACCGCACTGCCACAGCCGCGCCACAACAGACTCAGACCGCTTATGCGCAGGCTACAGCCACGCCGCAAGCACAGACTGCCATAGCTGTTGCTCAACAAACAGCGACCGCTGAAGCGCTTGGTAGCGCGGCACTGGCCACGCGTAGCGCGCAAGTTGCCACGCTGAGCGCCGCCGAGACTGCTATCGTCCAAGCGCAGAGCCAGCGCACTGCCACAGCAGCAGCGCTTGCCACGCGCAGCGCCGAGCGCGAAGCCGCTTTGCGTAACGCCGCCCCGCTGAGCGTGGAGAATGCCACAGCGCTCACTGAACTCCTGAGTTTGAAGCACGACGCGCCGATCACGGCGCTTGCCATCAGCCCTGATAGCCGCTTGGCCGTCGGACTCGCGCGCGATCAGCTCTTGATCTGGTCGCTGCGTGACGGCGCGCTGCTGCAGCGCATGGCATATGGCGGAATCGCCATCAACAGCTTCGCGATCGCGCCTGATAGCCGCGCTATCGCCCTAGCGCTAGATGACGGCACGCTTGCGTTGTGGCGCCTCGGCGAGCGCGCGCCACGCCTTGCCAAAGCCCATAGCGCGCCGATCTTCCGCGTCGTCTACAGCCCTGATGGGCGCTTGTTGGCAACCGCGGCTGCCGATCAAACTGTGATTTGGGCAGCCGCTGAGCTGAAAGTGTTGGCGCGGCTGAACGGCTGGGCATGGGATGCTGCTTTCTCAAATGGCGGGCGCTATGTGATCACCACGAGCGATGACGGCAGCTTGCACCTTTGGGGCGTGCCTGTGTATAAGTAATACCAATCTCGAGAAGGACACTGAACGATGCTCTCTCAAACTGTTATGCCTATTCATCCGCAGGTGCAAGCGTTCTTGAGCGCACCGCGCCAATTGCTGATCAACAATCAGTGGCTCGACGCTGCTGATGGCGAGACCTTCGAGACGCGCGATCCGTCCAATGGCGCTGTGTTGGCGCGCTGCGCGCGCGGCAAGCTCGAGGATGTCGATCGCGCTGTGCGCGCGGCGCGCGTGGCCTTCGAAGGCGCTTGGCGCAAAGTGACGCCCGCCGAGCGCGCCAAGCTGCTATGGCGCTTGGCAGACCTGATCGAGGCGCATGCTGATCAGCTGGCTCAGCTCGAGGCGCTCGATAACGGCAAGAGCTACACCAACGCCCGTCATGGCGATGTGATCTGGTCGGCTGATCATTTCCGCTACTATGCAGGCTGGCCCACCAAGATCGAAGGCGCCACTATCCCTGTCTCTGTGCCCAATCAGCTCAATTACACCCTGCGCGAGCCGCTCGGCGTATGCGGCTTGATCACGCCATGGAATTTTCCGCTAGAGATCGCCGCTTGGAAGTTGGCGCCTGCGCTCGCTTGCGGCAATTGCGTGATCCTCAAGCCAGCTGAGCAAGCGCCGCTCTCGGCGCTGTATCTCGGCCAGCTGATCCTAGAAGCGGGCTTCCCTGAAGGTGTGGTTAACATTGTCACAGGCTTCGGCGATGAAGCGGGCGTGGCGCTCGTCAATCATCCTGAGGTGGATAAGATCAGCTTCACGGGCAGCACGGCAGTAGCGCGCTCGATCATCGCTGCCTCAGCGGGCAATATCAAGCGGCTCTCGCTGGAACTAGGCGGGAAATCGCCGTGCATCATCTTCAGCGATGCGGACGTTGAGCGCGCTGCGCAGCAGGCGGCGCTCGGGCTCTTCGGCAACAGCGGGCAAAGCTGCGTGGCTGCGGCGCGTATTTACGCTGAGCGCAGCGTTTACGAGGAGGTGCTGGAGCGCGTCACTGAGATCGCGCAGCGCCTGACGCTCGGCGCAGGCATGGCCGAGCCGCAGCCTGATATCGGGCCGCTGATCAGCGAGCGGCAGCTTGGGCGCGTTCTCGGCTACGTGCAGAGCGGCATCGCCGAAGGTGCGCAAGTCTGCACAGGCGGCGGGCGTGCGCTTGAAGGCGCTCTGGCGCAGGGCTACTTCATGCGCCCGACTGTGTTCACGCGCACTAAGCCTGAGATGGCGATCGTGCGCGAGGAGATTTTCGGCCCTGTGGCTATCGTCGAGCCGTTCGACTCACTCGAGGCCGTCATCCAAGCAGCAAACGACTCGCCCTATGGCTTAGCGGCTTCGATCTGGACGCGCGATCTGAGCAAGGCGCATCAGGCTGCAGCTGCCCTGAAGGCGGGCACAGTTTGGGTGAACACCTACAGCATGTTCGATCCTGCTTCGCCTTTTGGCGGCTACAAGCAATCGGGCTATGGGCGCGAGATGGGCGCTGCAGCCATCGAGCTCTACACGCAGCTCAAGAGCGTATGGATCGGGTTATAGGCGTTGCCGCACAGCGCGCAAATGTGTCACTATTGAGCTGGCAATAGCTCTTTAGTCAGGAGAGGCTGCTCAAAATGATCGCTTTCAGCGTCATGACGTGGAATATAGAGAATTGGTTTCGCCCTGGCCATCCGTCGGGCTTCGGGCCGCGCGATCAGAAAACTTACGAACGCAAGCTGAGCAACCTTGTGCGCACTATTCAGGCTGTTTCACCAGACGTGATCGCGCTCCAAGAGATTGGCGACGAAGACGCTTTTGATGATCTGCGACGTGCCTTAGGCCGTCGCTATCTGTATGGGCGGCTCTCGCGCTTGCCTGATATGCGCGGCATCCGCGTGGCCTTTCTCTCGCGCTTGCCGCTGCTACACGCGCGCGATATCGGCGAGATACCGCCTGAAGGCTTGGTCAACGTGCCGAGCGACGATGGCAGTCAAGCCATCACTAGCGTGGGACGCGGCATCTTGAAAGCGACAGTCGTCTTGGCGCCTGGCTTGCTAGTGAACATCGTCAACGTCCACTTGAAGTCCAAGTTGGTCACCTATCCAAACGGCAGGCGCTTTCCGTTGGATGAGAACGAGCGCGTGCGCTACATTGGCTACGCCCTGTTGCGCCGCGCTGCGGAAGCGGCCGCTGTGCGTGTGCTGATGAACGAGCTGATGACGGGCAACAACGAGCCTGCCATCTTGATGGGCGATTTCAACGATACGCCTGAGGCAGTTACGACGCAGATGATGCTCGGGCCTGCTGATCGCAGCCTAGCGCACCGCGACCGCTTCGATGACATTCGGCTGTACAACCTAGCCGATTACATCCCAGGCTCGCGGCGCTTCTCGCGCATTTATCTCAAAGCGCGCGAGCTGATTGACCATATCACGGTCAGCCACGAGCTGATCTTCTACCTGCGGCAAGCCGATAGCATCGTCGAGCCGATTGAGAGCATTGACGCCGATGTCGAGAGCCGCCGCGATGCCGTCTATCCTGATCATGCCGCGCTCTTCGCCCGCTTTGAAATCCCTGATGAAGAAGCTGAGCGTCACTTCTCGATCACGCGCTCGTTGTGACTAGGCGCTGAAGGCTGCGATCTGCTCCTGCAGCTTATCGCGTGAGACTTCAGGGTAGCGTGCCAAACGCCGATCAAAATCCTGCATGATGGCGACCAGATCGGCTTTGGTGCGTGCCTCAAAGCGCATGGTGATAGCAGGCTGCGTGTTGCTGGCGCGCACTAGTCCCCAGCCGTGCTCAAAAGTGACGCGCGCACCGTCCAAAGTGATGACCTGATGTTCGGCGGCAAACTCGCGCTGCAAGGCTTCGATGATCTGGAATTTGCGATCATCTGGCGCTGAGACAATCACCTCAGGCGTGGCAACTAACTTTGGAATCGTGTCGAACACTTGGCTGACGGTGCGCGTCTCCTTGCTGAAAATTTCCAGCACCTTCAGCGAGACCAACGGCGCGTCATCGAAGCCATAATAATCCTCGCCGATGAACAAGTGCCCGCTGACTTCGCCGCCCAACGGCGCGCCTTCTTCAGCCATCTTGGCTTTCATCAGGCTGTGACCTGTCTTCCACATGATCGGAATGCCGCCATGCGCCCGAATCTCATCCTCAAGGGCTTGGCTTGCCTTGACATCGAAGACGATCTTGGCGCCTTTGTGCCGCGAGAGCAGATCGCGTGCCAAGAGCGCCAACAGCCGATCGGCCGCAATGTGATGCCCATTCTCGTCAATGATGCCACAGCGATCGGCATCGCCATCAAAGCCGATGCCGAGATC
>RFIM01000039.1 GCA_003695215.1 Chloroflexota bacterium | reverse complement strand
AGGCTTTGCCGCCTTGCGCATCCAACAGCCCGCCTGCAGATACGTTCCTGCCGACTTGCCTGCCTACCAATGAACCTGTTCAACAGGTGATAGACCGCGTACGCCAAAATGCCTCACGCTTCATAGAGGGCTTGCCCGATATCCAAGTTATCGGCGAGCCGATTCCGCCGAACACGGAGAGCGGCTCGATCTTGGGCGACGCAGTGCAAGGCATCGTGGGCAGTGTGTTCTTGCTACTGCTGGGAGCGTTCTTCGTATGGCTTTTCGTGGGCATTCTCTCAGCGCGCTCGATCAAAGGCTTTTGGTCAGCGCTAGGCATTTCACTACTGATACCGGCGCTGCCCATCTTGCTGCTTGGCTTGGCAACTGCTTCGGGCGCGGCGGATAGCACGTTCGCTGACAGCATTGAGAGCGCCTTGCTCGAGGCAGGCGTGCAAGCCACTCCTGAGATACGCCAGTCCACGCTTGCTGCTGTAGAGCGCGTCGTCTCGCGGATCAGCAACGGCTTCTTGATTTATGGCGGCGGCGCCACAGCTGTGGCTGTTTTGCTGCTGATCGTGGGCGCAGCAATGCCGAATCCACGCAAGCGCAAAGACGAGGGCAGCGGCTCAGGCGCGATCAGGCCATTGCGCTAAAGACGCCATCGCGCTATAGTATGTGCAAATGTGCAGGCATTGCAACTTTGTGCAAAGGGGTGCTTGAGCGATGGGCGTGATTCATAAACGCAAGGGCGAATCGCCGTTTTGGCAGTGGGAAGGTGTATCCATAGAGCGATATGGCGCGGAAGGCGCCTCAGCCACCAAGCAGGTCTTGATTGGCGAAGCCGACGGCGCGCCGAACTTTGCGCTGCGCTACTTCACCATCCCTGTAGGGCAATCTTCCAATTTGGATGAACACGCCCACGATCATGGCGTGCTGATCATGCATGGCAAGGCGCGTGTCCTGCTCGGCGAGCGCTATGAAGAAGTCAGCGCAGGCGATGTGGTCTACGTGCCAGGCTGGGAGCGCCATCAGTTCCAGAACGTCGGCGATGAGCCGCTGACTTTCCTGTGTATCGTGCCTGCTAAGACGGCACAGCCGGATGTCTGCGCTGTGCCTGCGCGCCAAGCCGAGCCAAAGACAGAATAGCGCCATGCAGGCGGCATTCTTCCACGGCGTGCGCGATGTGCGCGTGCGCGAGATCGCCGACGCCGAGCCACGAGCAGGCGAGGTGCTGCTGGAAGTGCGCGCAGTCGGCATTTGCGGCAGCGATCTACACACTTATCTGCTGGGCAACATCGGCGGCGTCTCCAGCCGTGAGCCGATCGTGCTTGGGCATGAGGCCAGCGGCGTCATCTTAGCGCTCGGCGCTGAGGTGCCGCCGCACTTGCGCGTCGGGCAGCGCGTCGCCATTGATCCTGCCACGCCTTGCCTGCAATGCGAGTTCTGCCAGCACGGGCAGCAGCATCTGTGCCTGAACTTGAAGTTCATGGGCTACTTTCCGCAGCACGGCGCCATGCAGGAGCGCATGACGCATCCTGCGCGCTCAGTGGTGCCTGTGCCTGATTCAATCAGCGACGTCGGCGCTGCCATGCTAGAGCCGCTCGGCGTGGCGCTGCATGCGGCGCGCTTGGGCGCCGTGCAGCACGGCGAGGATGTGCTGGTGACGGGCTGTGGCACCATTGGCTTGCTGTGCGTGCGATTAGCGCGCTTGGCAGGCGCACGCCACATCTTCGCCACGGATCGCTACGCATGGCGCTTGGACATGGCAGCAAACTTCGGCGCGGACTACTGCCTGAACATCGACCGAGTCGATCCTGTTGAGGAAGTGCTGCGCCTGACCAACAAACGCGGCGTGGACGTGGCTTTTGAGGCGGCGTGGGTCACGCCGACGGCGAATCAGTGCGCGTTAGCGGCGCGCAACGGCGGGCGAGTCATCATCGTGGGCATCCCTGCTGAAGATGAGTTCACATTGAAAGCTTCAGTAGTGCGGCGCAAGGAGCTGACCATCATCTACTCACGACGCATGAATCATACCTATGAGGCGGCTATCGCCTTAGCTGAGCGCGGCTTGATCGATCTGGACGCGCTCGGCAAGCATCAAATGCCGCTTGCGCGCGTGGCTGAGGCCTTTAAGGCGGCTGCTGATTATCACAACGGCGTGGTTCGTGCTATGGTCATGCCGCAAATGAAAGGTTGAAGATGCTCTCTGAAGCGCGGCGCGAGCAAATCCTGGCTATTGCACAATCGCTAGTGCGTATTCCGTCGCTAGCTGGCGAGGAAGGCGCTGTGATCGAGCAGACGGCGCACTGGATGCGCGAGCTGGGCTATGACGATCTCTACTTGGATGAATGCGGCAACTTGGTCGGCGTGCTGCGTGGCAGCCACGGCGCAACAGTCATCTACGATTCGCATGTGGACACAGTTGCGGCAGGCGATTTGAGCGCGTGGCGCTACGATCCGTTCGGCGGCACGGTCGCTGATGGCAAGTTGTACGGCCGCGGCGCATGCGATATGAAAGGTTCGCTGGCAGCTGCGTTGGCTGCGCTGGCTTACGCCAAGCACGATGGCGTCTTGCGCGGCACGGCGTTGGTCTCAGCTTCAGTTGGCGAGGAAGTGATCGAAGGCCTGGCTTTCAGCCACGTCTTGAAGGCGCATCCGCCCGACCTAGTGGTCATCTGCGAGTCCACTGCCCTGCGCTTGGTCACAGCTGGGCGCGGCCGCGCCGAAATCACGCTGACCACGCATGGCAAGTCGGCGCATGCCAGCACGCCGCAGCTCGGTGTGAATGCGCTCAAGCACATGGCGAGGCTGGTTGAGGCGCTCGATGCGCTCGTGCCGCCTGAGCACGCGCGGCTTGGCAAGGGCATCCTCGAGCCGACTGAGATCATCAGCGCGCCCTATCCGTCGGTCTCAGTGCTGCCTTACGAATGCCGCGTACGCTACGATCGTCGTGTGTTGCTCGGCGAGACGGCTGAGAGCGTCCTAGAGCCAATCCAGGCCGTGATCGCCGCGCTCTCCGCCGCTGATCCGACTTTCCGTGCAGAGGCGCACGTGGACTTGGGCGCTTTCACGTGTTACACAGGCCTGACGCTCTATGGCAAGAAATTCCAAGCCGCTTGGCAGACCGATGCCGAGCATCCGTTTGTGCGGGCTGCGCAAGCGGCGCTGAGAAACGCAGGGCAAGCAGCTGAGATCGGACACTACAACTTCTGCACTAACGGGAGTTACGCAGCCAGCATTGGCTTGCCTGTGATCGGCTATGGCGCAGGCCTAGAGACGACAGCGCACATTGCGGACGAATATGTGGCGCTGGATCAACTCTTCGGCGCTGCAGAAGGCTACTACGCGCTCGCAACGGCCTTCGGAAGATGATTCCGCGCGCTTTGGCGATCGCTGCGTCCGACTCGAGCGGCGCGGCAGGTCTTCAAGCGGACTTGAAGACGTTCGCGGCGCGGCGAGTCTATGGTATGGCGGCGCTCACAGCGCTGACCGCTCAGGATTCGCTGCAGATTGCTGCCTTTCAACGCGTGCCGCCTGAGTTCGTGGCACAGCAAATTCGCGTTGTGCTAGCCGATCTCGGCGCGGACGCGATCAAGTGCGGCTTGCTGCTCAGCGCTGAGGTCATCGCCGCAGTGGCTGAGTCCGTGCCACCTGAGGCGCCGAATCTGGTCGTCGATCCTGTGCTGGTAGATGGCAAAGGTCGCTTGATCGTCGCGCCTGAAGCTCTGGAAGCCTATAAGCGCCTGCTCTTCCCACGCGCACGGCTGATCACGCCGAACCTGGAAGAAGCGCGCTTGCTGACAGGCCTGCCCTTGACCCGACCTGAGGCGTTGCCAGAAGCAGCGCGCTTGCTGGCAGCTTTTGGCGCTCGCGCCGTGCTGATCAAAGGCGGTCATGCCGAATCAGAGGCGATCCATGACGTGCTGTGGGAAGCCGACCAGCTCACTGTGCTAACCAGTCCGCGCTTAGCAGCGCACAATCCACGCGGCGCCGGCTGTACCTTCGCAGCCTGCATCACGGCTGAGTTAGCGCATGGGCGCGATCTGCGCACAGCTGTGCAGACAGCGCAAGCCTACGTGCGCGAGGCGCTGCAGGCGGCCATGACTTGGCGCCTGGGCAAGGGCGAACGCGCTGTGCTGGATCACGGCGCGCCGCACCTGCCCTGAACTTCCACCACTCACGCGCAACCTTAACGTAACTCTCCCCATCCCTTAATTGAAATCGGGCAACCTTAGGGCGGGCGAGGGCCTTGAGAGGAGCAGTTGAGCGTGGGCAAAGCTGATCTGCACATCCACAGCACTTATAGCGACGGTAGCGCGAGCGTCGAGGCGATCTTGGCGCACGTGGAACAGCGCAGCGATCTGGATGTGATCGCCATCACTGATCATGATTGCCTGGAAGGCGCCTTGCGCGCACGCGATCGGGCTGCGGCCAAGCGCATGCGCGTGGCAGTGCTGGTCGGTGTCGAGATCAGCACGCGCGACGGTCATCTGCTGGCGCTTGGCATTGAGCGCCTGATCGCTGCTGATCTGAGCATGGCTGAGACGGTCGCTGCTGTGCACGAGCAAGGCGGCCTGGCGATCGCGGCGCATCCGCTCAGCTGGTGGTGTCCGTCGGCTTCGCGCGCCATGCTAGACGCACTCCACACTGACCTAGACGGTTTGGAAGTCCTGAATGGCAGCTTTGCAGGCGTGCCGATCAATTGGCGGCTTGCAGCGCTGAACGCTGCGCATTACGGCTTGGCGGCTTGCGGCGGCAGCGATGCGCATACGCTCAATGCCATTGGCAGCGCTTGCACGCACTTTGCAGGCGATTCGGTCGGCGAGCTGCTGCAGGCGATTCGGATGCGCCGAACTTGGGCAGAAGGCGGCTTATGGTCGTGGCGCGCCTTCTTACAGTACGGCGCCTTGGCTGTGCGCCAGCGCGTGCCAAGCTTGCGCTCGGCGTAGCTGAGTCTGCGCTTAGCACATGATGAAAGAATCCGAGCGCACAGGCAGGCCCTGATAGAATCCGATCTGTCAGGCTGCTGTACTGTTCGTTCGGATCGCGATGAGCATCGTTCTAGGACACTTCAATCCATCAGGCGCTAACTCTGAGCTTGTGGCGCGCATGGCAGGCTCTTTGCCGCTCTATAGGCACGATAAGCTGATCCTGAGCGCCAATTCAGCTGATTATCACGATAACAAGAAGGTGCAGGTTGCCCTCAGCGGCGTGCTGTATAACGGCGCAGCCTTGAAGCGAGCGCTTGAAACCTACGATGAAGCGCTCAGGGCGCAAGCAACGAGCGCGCCTGCGCTTGTGGCGCTTGGCTACCAATGCTGGGGCGTAGACGTGCTGGCACACCTGCACGGCTGCTTTGCACTGGCCATCTGGGACGCGGAACGCCAGTGGTTGATCCTGGCGCGCGACCGCATGGGCGAGCGCGCGCTCTACTATGCGCTGTGCGGCACGGACTTCCTGTTTGCTACGCAGGCGCAGCGCCTTTTGGCAGCCGAGCGGCTGCCGCGTGCCGTGAATCGCGCCGCGCTGTTGTACTACCTGAGCCTGGGATATGTGCCGCCGCCGCACACGCTCTTCGAAGATGTCTGCAAGCTGGCGCCTGCCGAATATATGCTGGTCAATGAGCATGGCTGCCGTGTGGATCGCTATTGGCGTCCGCGCATGGATACGATCAGCAACGGGCAGATCGCCTTTGAGGACGCGGCCCAACGCTTGCGCCAAAGGCTCGATGAAGCAGTCAAGGTGCGCGTGCAAGGCACGCGCGCAGTTGGCGCACTGCTGGGCAGTGGCATTGACTCAGCGGCTGTGGCGGCGCTGATCGCGCGGCACAACGGCAAAGTGATCACTTTCACGGCGCGCTATGCGCAGGTCTCAGGCTCATCTTTGCACACAGATGCGCATTTTGCCGCCTTGGCAGCGCACAAGATCGGCGCCGATCACTATGCCGTGACCGTGCCCAATGACGAACGCCTAGCTGATTTCCTGCCACATATCATCGCTGCACTGGATGAGCCAAGCAGCCAGCCTTCCATCGTGCCGCTGACCTACGCTACAGCTTTGGCGCGCGAGCACGGCATCCAGCTGCTGCTGAGCGGCGAAGGCGGCGATGAGCTGTTTGCAGGGCAGCGCCTATACCGCGCTGATCGCCTCCTGGAGCTATATCTGCAAGTGCCGCAGGCGCTGCGCCGCTTCCTGACGCCGCTCTTGGCGCGCCTGCCCAGTCACTTCAATCGCTTGGCGAGCAAAGCCCGTGAAACTGACGCCGTGCGCCGTTACCTCGCCTGGACGCGCCTGATCGCCCTTGAGCGCTTGCCGCACCTGCTCGGCGATCAGGCGCTTGCCAAAGATGCTTATGCTCAGCTGGCACAGACGCTGCGCCCTGTGCTGAACGCACCGCGCACGCACCACTTCGCCGACCGCATCGCTTTCGCCAACTTGAGCCTATGGCTGGCTGAGTGCGCTAATTTGCGGCTCGATCAGCTTGGCGAAGCCTTCAGCGTGCCGATTCTAGCGCCATTTGAGGATCATCAGCTGGTCGATCTAGCCCTACATACACCGCTGTGCCACAAGCTGCGCAGCAACGGCTATAAAATGGTGCTAAGGCACGCCGTCTCAGACCTGGTGCCGCCTACTTTGATCAATCGCCCTAAGCGCGATGCCTTCGCAGCGGCTTCAGTCTGGCTGCGCGGCGCACTCAAGCCCTTGCTTGCGCGCTATCTGAGCGCTGAGCGCCTTGCAGCAAGCGAGATTTTCGCGCCGCAAGCAGTCGCCGACTTGATCGCCGCGCATCAGAGCGGCGCGGTCAACGAAGCGCGTCCGCTCTGGCTGATTCTGGCCTTCCAGCTGTGGCACGCGCGCCATATTGCTAACGACTTACCATTGGAAGGCGCGATCGATCCGCTTGAGCGCGCCGAGCTAAGCGCTTGGCACGCCTGACGCGCCATAGGCGAATCGGCGCGAAGAGCGCGCGGCGCACAGCGCGGCTTGGCACCTGAGCAATCGCGCTCAGGAGCGCGCTGCGCCAATCAGCATAGCTTGTGATGCCCGCACGTGCAGCACGTGCCGCAATCTCGCGCCTGAGACGCTGAAAGGCGCGCCGTTGTGCAGGCGTGCCATCTTCAATCAGCGCCACCAAGCTGCGATAGAAGGCGCGCTTCAGCTCGTGCCCAATGCAAGCATAGGCCGCAGCGCGCCGCGCCGAATCGGCAAAATGATCGCTTTGCCCTAGCGCCTGCAGATATTCCTCTGAGGCAGCGTACCAATCACTTAGCTGCATCGCGTAAGACATGCTTTCGCTGTGCACGCGATAGCTGAAAGCATAGCGAGGACTACACGCCAAGTAGCTCAGTTTGGCCAGACGATACCACAACAGCAGATCGGCGTACAGCAGATTACGCAACGGCGGAATGCCACCAAGCCGCTTGTAATCGGCGCTGCGCATGACGTAGCCTGTGGCGTAGCTCTCAAAACGACGCGTGTGCAAGCCTAGCAGATAGGCATCCGCATCCAAGCGCGCAGGCATCGCCTTGCATGGACGGATCAACGCGCCTTGACTATCGATCAGATCAAAATGCGTCAGCCACAGCGAAGCATTCGGCTCGGCAGCGATCAGGGCGACGATCTCTGCTAGAAAATCGGCGCTGAGCAGATCGTCATGCCCAAGAATGGTCAAATACTCGCTCAGATCGAGCTGCAGAATTCGCGACCAGTTGCCGATGATATCTAGCGCAGGCTGATCAGTGGGCGTGCTGTGTAGCACAATGCGCGGATCGTCTAAATAGCGCGCTACAAGCGCGCGTGTTCCGTCCGTCGAGCCACTTTCCAGAATATGCAGGCGCCAATGCGGGTACCGCTGTGCAATGACACTCTCAATGGCTGCGGCCAGATAGCGCTCGCCGTTGCGCGTCGGAATCACGATCGAGAAAGTCGGCGCGCTCATACGGCCTTTCTGAAGATAAGCGTATAGGCGCTGCCACGCTGACCTGTGCCTTCCAGCGGCGCAGTTGTGAGCATCAGGAGGCGCAAGGCTAGACGGAACAAGCGCGCTTTCAAGCGCGAGCTCAGCGAGCGCGGCTGTGCGGCGCTTTGCGGCAAACTTAGCGCCGCGCGCACGCGCTGTGCGCCGATCACGTTGATCAGGCTGCCGCGCCATGCGGCATAGTTGTGCCAACGCGCTTCGGCGTTATTCGTGCTGCACAGAATCGGCGTCAAGCCGCTTTGGCGCGCCACTTGAGTCAGCAGCGAGATTGGCAATAGATACACATGCCGTGGCGCATCCAGATAGCTCCAATGCGCTTTGAAGAGCCGAAAAGTTAGCGCTTGTGGATTAGGCGCTGCAACAACTAGGATGCCATTCGGCTTGAGATGGCGCGCCGCTTCGCTGAGCACATCCCAAGCCTCAGGCAAATGCTCGATGACGTGCCACAGGCCGATCACATCGTATTGACCGAGCGTTTTGAGCGCCTGAGCAGGCTCAGCGCTCTGCAAGGTCGGGATGCCTGCGGCGTTCAGCGCGCGCACGCATGCCGAATCCAGCTCGATAGCTTGTGGCACAAAGCCTGCCTGCTTGGCGAGGTGCAAAAAGGCGCCATAGGAAGGCCCGATCTCCAAAAGCGATTTGCCACGCGCATAGCGCTGCACATAAGCTAATTTGATCGCTTCCAGCCGCGCATGGAAAGCGCGCTCAGACTCAGTCGCAGGCTGCGCGTGGTAATCGCCGACGTAATATGCGCTCAGATCGCTCGGCAGCGGCTGCAAAAAAATCAACTGGCAGCACGAACAACGGTAGTAAGTGAAGATCTCGGCTGTGCTGCGCCGATTCTCGTCCTGCGCATGGAATAGGAAAGCCGCACTTTCGCCGCAATAAGGGCAGGTCGCGCTCATGAGAGTCTCCTCGGCGCTAAAGGCACAGCGCGTTGTAAAAAGCGGACGCCAATCTGCCGCAGCTGCGCATCGAGCAGCCTGACACAGGTCATAAGGCTCAGTGTGAGCGCTGCCGATAGCCAGAGCAGGCTCAGAGCCAGATCGGCGCCGCT
>RFIM01000299.1 GCA_003695215.1 Chloroflexota bacterium | reverse complement strand
GCCGCCAGCCAGACGTGCGATGGCGTGACGACGCTGCGCGCCTTGCGCGAATGCGGCCTGAATGTGACGGCTGTTTTTGCGCCTGAGCACGGCTATTTTGGCGTAGGTGCCGCAGGCGATCACATTGCCGATGAGCAGCTGGAGCAGCTGCCGATCTACAGCTTGTATGGCGAAAGGCGCTCGCCGAGCGCAGACATCCTGCGCAGCTTGAGCACCGTCATCATCGATATGCAGGACGTCGGCCTGCGCTGGTACACCTTTCTAGCGACTATCATAGACATGCTGCGGGCTTGCCAAGCGGCAGACGTGCCAGTGCTGCTGCTCGACCGTCCTAATCCGCTGAGCGGCGTGGTTGTGGAGGGCATTCGCACGGCCAAGGAATTTCTCTCGATTGTGGCGCCGGCTATCATACCTGTGCGCTATGGCATGACACTCGGCGAGCTGATGCTGATGCTGAACGAAGAGATCGGCGCCCAGCTGGATATCATCCCAATGCGCGGTTGGCGGCGCGATATGTTCTACGCAGATACCGAACTGCTGTGGTCAGCGACATCGCCTGGCATGCCCGATCCGATCACGGCGCTGGTCTACAGCGGCACATGCCTGCTGGAAGGCCTGAACATCAGCGAAGGGCGCGGCACAGCCTTGCCTTTCACACAGATTGGCGCGCCTTTTGTAGAGAGTGAGGCCCTGGCCGAAGTGATGAACGGCTTAGGCCTGCCAGGCGTGGCCTTCCGCCCATGCTGGTTCATGCCGAACACGGGCAAATACGTCGGCGAGCGCTGCGGCGGCGTGCGCCTGTTCGTCACTGAGCCAAGCAACTATCTGGGTTTTGCGACTGGGCTGCACTTGATCGCCGCCTTGCGCGCGCTGTATCCGAAGCAGGTAATTTTCCTTGAGCAGGATGGGCAATATTGGTTTGATCGGCTGACAGGCTCGAGCTATCTGCGGCGCGCTTTTGAGCAAGGCATGCCTGTCGCAGAGATGCTAGAAGTCTGCGCTGAAGAGTCGCGCGCCTTCCAGGCTGCCTCGACGAGCTTCTGGCTGTACGAGTAGCCAGGATCGCCGAGGCAGGGCTGCAACTTATTTATTGATCGCCTTGATGGTGTAGATGATATCGCCATCGGGCGCCTTGACGACGACTTTTTCGCCAAGTTTGCGCCCAATGAGCGCCTTGCCGAGCGGGCTCTCGTTCGAAATCTTGCCTTCACGCGGATTAGCCTCAGCTTGACCGACGATCTGATAGACTTCCTGCTTGCGCTGACCTTTTTCTTGAATCCAGACGCGGTCGCCGAGCCTGACGACGTCGTGCTGCGAGGTCGGATCGATCTGAATGACCTGCGCGTTGCTCAGGATGCTCTCCAGGCGCATGATCTCGCCTTCGAGGAAAGCCTGCTCGCTCTTGGCATCGTCGTACTCAGCGTTCTCAGTCAGTTCACCGCCTTCCGAGAGCGCTTGGTGCAGCCGCTCTGCCACTTGCGGGCGCCGCACATTCCGCAAATAGTTCAGCCGCTCTTCCAGCTCGCGCAAGCCTTCAGGCGTCAGGTATTGAGGTTGATCGGACATGGTATCCTCCTTAATATATCGGTAAATATCTAAGGTTTTCGTTTAAGAAAACAAAATCGCCCCCGACGCGGCGATATGTCCGTAGCTTATAGGCGCACGGATGTGCCAGGCGTGCGCTGCATGTGACACTTGAGATTCTATGCGCAATCGCATAGAAATCAAGACTCAGTTTGCAGTCTGTTATAGGCTTGTGCAAAGTTCTGAGCGTAGCCCTTGGCGCAAGCGCAGGGCTACGCTCAACAGCATCGTGCAGCGCTATTCATCTAGCGCTGCTGGGATCTCATCAGCGGCGCTGCTGATGAGATTGGCGGGCAAGGCGGCGCTATTCTCGCGGATGAGCATCTCGATCTCATAGGCAATGGCAGGATTTTCGCGCAGGAACTGCTTGGCATTCTCGCGGCCTTGCCCGAGCATGCCGTCTTTGAAGCGGAAGAAGGCGCCGCGCTTATCAATGATGCCCATGCTCACGCCTAAATCCAGGATATCGCCTGCCTTGCTGATGCCTTCATTATACATGATATCGAATTCAGCTTGGCGGAACGGCGGCGCCACTTTGTTTTTAGTGATCTTCACACGGGTGCGGTTGCCGACGACTTCTTCGCCTTGCTTGATCGCCTGAATTTTGCGGATATCAATGCGCACGCTGGCATAGAACTTCAAAGCGCGCCCGCCGGTGGTCGTCTCAGGCGAGCCGAACATCACGCCGATCTTCTCGCGCAGCTGATTGGTGAAGATCATGGCTGTATCAGTATTTTTAATGGCGCCGACCAGCTTGCGCAGCGCTTGGCTCATCAAGCGCGCCTGCAAGCCGACGAATGAGTCGCCCATCTCGCCTTCGATCTCATTCTTCGGCACCAGGGCAGCTACACTATCCAACACCACGACATCTAGCGCACCTGAGCGCACTAGCGCTTCAGTGATCTCCAGCGCTTGCTCAGCAGTATCAGGCTGCGCGATATACAGGTTGCTGACGTCCACGCCGATCCGCTCTGCATAGACAGGATCGAGCGCGTGTTCCATGTCCACGAAGGCACAAATGCCGCCACGCGCTTGTGCTTCGGCAATGGTGTGCAAGCAGAGCGTCGTCTTGCCGCTGCTCTCAGGCCCGTAAATCTCAGTGATGCGTCCACGCGGAATGCCGCCAATGCCGAGCGCTAAGTCCACGGCGAGCGAGCCCGTCGGCACGACGTTCACGCGCAGATGTTGCGCATCGCCCAAGCGCATGATGGTGCCTTCGCCAAAGCGCTTGGTCAGCTCTTGTACGGTCTTCTCAATCGCCTGGTCGCGTGGATTCGGCTCTGGCATCTCAGGTGTAACAGGCTTTTCTTTCGGTTGCTTAGGTTCTCTGGGCACAGTCGGCTCTCCTGCAAGCTCAGCGGCATGGAACGAACGTTCTAGATAGTAGCGCAAAGGATGGCGAAAGTCAAGGCTGCGCTCAGATAACTTGGAAAGTGCGCACGGCTTCGATCACGCGCGCCTGCATTGCCTCAGTCAGATCGTTGAAGAATGGCAGGCGCACCAGCTGGTCGCTGATGCGCTCAGTCACTGGGCAGTCGCCGGCCTGGCCGCCAAACTTTCTGCCCATGTCCGAGAGATGCAACGGCAAGTAGTGGAAGACGGCGAGGATGCCTTGCGCTTTTAGGTGCGCGATGAAGGCTTGGCGCACTTCTAGCGACGGCATGAGCAAGTAGAACATGTGGTAGGCCTGCTCACAGTGATCAGGAACGTAGGGCATTCGTACGCCGTTAGCCTCTGCCCAATCGCGCAATTCGGCGGCGTAGGTCTCCCAAATGCGGCGACGAATGCCTTGAATGCGCTCATGGATTTCAAGCTGCGCGTATAAGAACGCCGCTAGGATATCCGAAGGCAAGTAGCTTGAACCGATATCTACCCAGGTATATTTATCGACTTGCCCGCGGAAGAAGCGGCTGCGGTTAGTGCCTTTCTCGCGGATGATCTCAGCGCGCTCGATGTATTGTGGATCGTTGATCAGCAAGGCGCCGCCTTCACCGCAAGTGAAGTTCTTGGTCTCGTGGAAACTTTGCGTCGCCAAGGCGCCAAAGGTGCCGAGATAGCGCCCACGATATCTGCCGAACAAGCCATGCGCGTTATCTTCGACTACAGCGAGATCGTAACGCGCCGCGATGTCCATGATGACGTCCATCTCACAGCCGACGCCGCCGTAGTGTACAGGCACAATGGCACGCGTGCGCGGCGTGATCAGGCGTTCCAGCTGGCGCTCATCCAGGTTGAGCGTATCAGGGCGCACGTCGGCGAAGATCGGACGGACGCCGCGCAGCACGAAAGCGTTCACAGTTGAGACGAAGGTGAAGGATGGGAAGATGACCTCGTCGCCTGGGCGCAAGTCCAGCAGTAGCGCTGCCATCTCCAGCGCGTGTGTGCAGCTGGTCGTCAGCAGAGCCCTTGGCACGCCAAGCGTCGCTTCCAAGAAGGCGTGGCATTTCTTAGTGAAGGCGCCATCGCCTGCAGCATGACCGTTAGCGATGGCCTGGAGGATGTAGGCTTGCTCATTGCCGAGCAAGCACGGCCGATTGAAAGGGATGATAGCGCTCATCGCTCACTCAAACCACTTGTGGAAGGTATAGTAGAAGCGAGATGGCTCAAAGCCGACACGCACCCAGACTTTTTGGGCAGCGAGATTGACAATCTGCGTTGATACAATCAGCTCATGTGCCTGCCAGGCCAACGCTTGCCTGAGTGCATGAACGACCAGATCGCGATAGATGCCTCGCTTTTGCACGCTTGGCAAAACGCCGTTCAAGACGATCTCCGCTTGCTCGGCTGTGTTGCGCCGCAATGTCAAGAAACCAACCAGCTGCCCATCCAATTCAGCGACCAACACCTCATCTGCCACTGAGCGATCGACGCAGGAACGCTCTGCCCAAGAGATGTAGGCAGCATCGCATGC
>RFIM01000298.1 GCA_003695215.1 Chloroflexota bacterium | reverse complement strand
CCTACGCCTTTTCTGCTCATCACTGAGGCGCTCAGTCCGTTTATGACGCCCAGCATCACGCCGATCGGCCCGTTATTCTCGCCAACCAGCCCAATCTTCATTCAGCCGACGCCGACTCAGTTTTTCTTCTTCTCACCAACGCCGATCTTTTTCCCGACAGCAACGCCATTCGTCTTTCCAACAGCGACGCCGTTCATCTTTCCAACGGCGACTCCGATTATCATTGTGCCGCCAACAGCAACGCCCGTCTTGCCGACTTCAACGCCTGTGCTGCCGACGGAAACACCAATTCCATTCCCAACACTTGAAACGCCGACGGAAACGCCGATCCCGTTCCCTACCTTGGCCTTCGATACGCCAACACCCGAGTCACCTTAATAGATTGTGAGGTTTTGACAGGGACTGTGGACATCAAAGCACATTTGAAGACACTCAGCGAGGTACATGCGCCTTCAGGCTACGAGACAGCCGCCCGCGAGGCCATTCTCTCCGCGTGGCAGCCGCTCACAGATGCGCAAGAGACAAGCCGCCTGGGCAGCTTGGTCGCCTACAAGCACGGCAGCGGCGCTGAGCCGCGCCGCAGAATTATGCTCTGCGCGCACATGGATGAGATCGGCATGATTGTCAGCCGTATCGAAGGCGCCTTCATCCGCGTGGGCTCTCTAGGCGGCATCGATAGCCGCGCCATCATCGGCAAGCCCGTCTTGGTTCATACGCGGGAAGGCGCGCTGCAAGGCGTGGTCGGCGCGCTCCCGCTGAGCATGTTGAGCGATGATCAGCGCGGGCGCTACCCAAGCCTTGAGGAGATTTATATCGATCTTGGCTTGGCGGCTGAGGCAGTGGCGCGCCGTGTGCGCGTCGGCGATATCGTCACAATGAACTTGCCGTTGCTCGAGCTGCAGGATCGCCGCGTGGCAGGCAAAGCAATGGACAATCGCGCCTGTGTCGCCGTCATCAGCGCTTGCTTGGACGCGCTGCAGCGCATGAAGCATAGCTGGGACGTGCTGGCAGTGGCTAGTGTGCAAGAAGAAGTCGGTTTGCACGGCGCACGCGCTGAGGCTTATCGCCTGAATCCTGATATCGCTATCGCCCTCGATGTCACCTTTGCGCCACAGCCAAACGTGCCTAGCCCAACCTTTGAGCTGGGCGGCGGCGTGCCGTTGGCGCTCGGCGCCAATTTTCATCCCGCCTTGTTCGAGGCGATCAAAAAGACGGCAGAACGCCTCGAGATGTCGCTGCCGATCGATCCTGTGCCAATGGCTAGTGGCACTGACGCCTGGGCCATTCAAATCAGCCGCGATGGCATCCCAACGGCGCTGCTCAGCATCCCAACTCGCAACATGCACACGACTGTTGAAACAGTTGACCTGCGCGACATCGAACGCGGCGGACGCCTGCTCGCAGAGTTCATTGCTGCGCTCGACGAGCAATTCTTGACCGAGATCGTCTGGGATAAGCCTGAGCAGACTGAGAAGAAGGACGCTTGACATGCCAAGTCTGCGCGAGAATTTGAGACAGCTCTCAGAGGCGATTGGCGTCTCTGGCGAAGAGCGCGAAGTGCGCCAGCTGCTGCTCAACTTGACCAAAGAGCATCTTGAGAACGTGGTCATTGACACTATGGGCAACTTGACGGCGCGCTTGAAGAGCAGCCAGGCAGGCGCCTTGCGCGTGATGCTAGGCGCGCCGATGGACGAAGTCGGGCTGATGGTGGCGGGCAGCGAGAACTTCCTGAACGTCTTGCCTGTTGGCCGTTTGGACATGCGCTATGTGGCAGCGGCGCGCGTGGTGATCGGCGCGCAGAAGCTGAATGGCGTGGTGCTGTTCGCGCCGATCCACAAAACCTACGCTCAGGACAAGCTGCCTGAGCCGAGCGCGATCCAGATCGATACAGGCGGCAAGAACAGCGCGAAAGTTGGCGAGCGCATCGCTTTCGTCGGCAATTATGCCGAGCTGAACGAGGACATCGCGCGCGGCAAGGCTTTTCAATCGCGTGCGGCGTGCGCTGTGCTGGTCGCGCTGATCGAGAGCCTAGCTGCGGCGGCGCTGCCGCTGGATATATACATCGCCTTCACAGCGCAATCGCGGATTTATGGGCGCGGTGCCACGGTCGCGGCGAATCGCCTCAAGCCGCAGGTCGCCTTCCTGCTGGACGGCACTGAATGCGATGATGGGCCGCGCCCTGAAGACGATACACAAATACCGCGCGTGCGCTTAGGCGGCGGCGTTGTGCTGCGCGCTATGGAACGTACAGGCATTCCTGATCAGCGCTTGCTGGCATTCGTGCGCAGCACAGCTGAGGCGCATCGCTTGCCCTATCAGATAGATACTAGCGAAACCTATGGCACAGAGGCTGTGAACGTCAGCCAGACTCAAGCGGGCGTGCCGACCGCGGCACTGAGCGTGCCTGTGCGTTACTTATACAGCCCGAACGGGCTTGTCTCGCTGAGCGACCTTGAGACCACTCAGCGCCTGCTGCGCGAGGTGCTGGCTGCGCTGACGCCTGAAATCTTGGAGAACTGACTATGGCAGATAAAGCACTCATTAAGGCCTTAGTGGAAGCCTGGGGCCCGCCTGGGCACGAATACATGGTGCGCGCGCTGATCGAAGGCTATGTGCGCGACCTGGCCGACGAGCTGCGCGTGGACAATGCGGGCAATTTGATTTGCCGCATGGGCAGCGGCGGCAAAAAGATTCTGATCGCAGCGCACATGGACGAGATCGGCCTAGTGATCAGCGCGCTGGATAAGCCAGGCTTCGCGCGCTTCACTATGACGGGCGGCTTGATCCTGCTCTCGCTGATCGGCAATCGCGTCCGCTTTGCGGATGGCACAATTGGCACTATCGGCGTGGAAGGCAGCGCCCTGCTGCCGACTGAAATGCCGACGCTCAGGCAGCTCTTCATCGACTACAGCATGAGCGG
>RFIM01000297.1 GCA_003695215.1 Chloroflexota bacterium | reverse complement strand
GCCTCGATGTAGCGCCATGAACGGCGATTGTTCTCCACTGCAGCGCGAATGGCCGCGACGATCCATTCGTACGGATAGGTGCGCTCGGCGTCGGCCAGCAGCTCAGCCAGCATTGGCGTGAGCGCGCCGATGTTCTGCTCATAGAGCGCGAAGATGGTCGGGCGCTCAGGCACCAGCCGAATCGGATATTCAGCGCTCTCAGGTTGCCAATCGCCGCGCTGCAAGGCTTCAATAGCGCGCCGTCCGCGCTCTGTGTTCATGAAATACAACGTTTCCGAGCCCTCGCCCGTGGGCACCTCCACAGCTAGCAGCGTCTCGCGATTGAGCGCGCGCGCTAGCGCCTGCTGGATGGCCTGCTCAGCCTCAGCAGGATTGGCGCCCATGCCCGCTACAAAGGTTGAGTCTTCCAGAAAATCGCGCAGGCGCAGGTAGCGATAAGCGCTCTCGCGTTGTTGCAGCGCCCAGAAGCAGTAGAGCGTCAGCTTCAGCTCGGCCAGATCGTCAATGTACGGCAATAGATCGCTGAAAAAGCGCGTCGGCACAGACGTCATCTCGCGCTCCCCTTTGGGAAAGCCGCTGAAGCGATGCCCGTTCATTTCTGGCTCCTACACATCAGCCACATTGCCTTGCCGCACCTCAAGGTCAACGAATTGAGTCAAGTCTTTGCGGAAATACAGCCAAATCTTGCCCGTTGGGCCATTGCGATGCTTGGCGACGATCACTTCGGCCTGATTTGGATGCTCTGTGTTGGCATTATACAGCTCATCTCTATATAAAAAGATGACTACATCGCTATCTTGCTCGATGCTGCCTGATTCCCTGAGATCAGAGAGCTGTGGGCGCTTGTCGGCGCGCTGCTCGACAGCGCGCGAGAGCTGCGCAGCAGCCAGGACTGGCACTTTCAGCTCACGGGCCATCTCTTTCAGGCTGCGCGAGATATAGCTAATCTCTTGCACGCGGTTGATATCGGCGCGCGTCGTGCCGCTGGTGAGCAGCTGCAGGTAATCCACCACCACCAAGTCCAGGCCGCCTTCTTTCTTCAGGCGTCGGCAGCGCGCGCGCACTTGTTGCACGCTGATGCCAGGCGTATCGTCAATGACAATGGGCAGCCGATTCAGCTTGCTGGTGGCTTCCACAAACCGATCCCATTCATGATTCTCTAATCTGCCATCGCGCAGGCGCTGCGAGTTAATGCCCGTCTCAATGCTGTAGAGGCGCTGCACCAGCTGCTCATGTCCCATCTCAAGGCTGAAGAAGGCTGTGCGCGCGTTGGCAGCGCGCGCTGCGTTCAGCACAACGCTGAGCAGGAAGCTGGTCTTGCCGACGCCAGGCCGCGCCGCGACAATGATCAGGTCAGATTTTTGCAAGCCGCCCAGCAGCTTATCGAGATCGGCGAAGCGCGTTGGCAGGCCCAGAATCTCGCGTTGATTGAGATACAGCTCCTCGACGCGGCGATAGTAATTGCTAATCGCCTGATCGAGCGGGATGATCTCTTGGCGCAAGCTCTCATCAGTGACGGAAAAGAGCGTGACTTCAGCTGCGCTGATGGCTTCCTGAAGATCGCGGCCTTCATCGCGGGCCAGATCGGCGATTTTGCCCGCAGCTTCCATCAGGCGGCGTCGGATTGCGGCACGCCGCACTACCTGGGCGTAGGTATCAGCGTAGAGATAGGTTGGCGTATTGTTCGCCAGCTGGGTTATGTAGGCTGCGCCACCAACATCTTCCAGGCGCCTGCGATTGCGCAATTCCTCAACAACGGTCAGCAAATCTATGGCGTCGTTGCGCTCAGCCAGCGCCAACATGGCTTCCCAGATCCAACGGTGCTTCAGCTCATAGAAGTCCTCAGGTTTCAGGATGCTGGTCAGCTCGAGCAGCACATCAGGGTAGATCAAGACGGCGCCTAAGACTGCCTCTTCGGCTTCTATCGAATGCGGCCCGAGCTTGACCTCAGGCTTTTTAGGCGCCTGGGCTGAGGCAGGCGGCGTGCTGGAATTGGTCGAGTCGCTCATAGAGGCTTCAGAGACAAGAGCAGAGCCAAGCAGCCCGAGCCGCTTGCCCTGCTCAGCTGTTGAAGGCGGGCCTGATCACTCTTTGTCAGGCTCATCATCGTCGAAGAGCGTATCTACGAAGTCCTTGAAAATACCCAGCTTGTCGTCGTCGCTCTCAACTTCTTCTGCGACGGAGTGCTCGTTTGGATCGCTCTCAATTTCCTGATCGGGCAGGATCGCGGCGCGAGTCATAACGGACTCGTGGACATAAATCGGGACGCGCACGCGCACAGCCAGCGCAATGGCATCACTTGGGCGCGAATCGACGTCGATAGTGCGCCCGTTGACATCCATCACGATGCGCGCGTAGTAGACATCATCGCGCAGATCGTTGATGAAGATGTATTGCACGCGCGCGCCGAGTGTGTTGATCATCGCCTTGAGCAAATCATGCGTCAGCGGGCGCGGTGAGCCTTGCCCTTGTAACTCTGCAGTGATAGCATCCGATTCGCACGGACCGATCCAGATCGTCAGGTAGCGCTCTTGCGCGGTATCCTTGAGGACGACCAGCCGATGCGGAGACATCAGGCTGACGCGAATGCTATCAATTATCACCTCGACCATATTGTTATCCATGCGCCACCTCGGAACCCAAAGGTGCTTGCGCACCCGCTATGGGATAAGCATAATCTTTGAGCGATACTCAACAGTATAGCACACTTTGGCTGAATAGAAAACTCAAGGCGCAATCCATTCAGCCAAGCGGTTGCCTGCATACATAGTTTAGCACAAAACGCCTTTAGGATAGACCTGTGGACGTTCTCGAGTCAAGCCTGGATACACGCTCTGAGACTTTCCGCGCCAACATGGCGCACAATCGCGATCTGGCTCAGGAATTGCGCGCCCGTTTGGCGCTGGTGCGGCAAGGCGGCGGCGAGCGCGCCCGCAAGCGCCACGCCGAGCAAGGCAAGCTCTTTGTGCGCGAGCGCATCGACCGCCTGCTGGACGAAGGCAGCCCATTCTTGGAGCTCTCGCCGCTAGCGGCATGGGATATGTACGATAACGAAGCGCCTTGTGGCGGCATCGTGACGGGCATCGGGCGCGTGGCAGGGCGCGAGTGCCTGATCGTCGCCAATGATGCGACTGTCAAAGGCGGCACGTACTATCCGATTACAGTCAAGAAGCATCTGCGCGCTCAGCAGATCGCAGAGGAAAATCGCTTGCCCTGCATTTACTTAGTCGATAGTGGCGGCGCTTTCTTGCCGTTGCAAGATGAAGTCTTCCCAGATGCCAACCATTTCGGCCGCATTTTCTACAATCAGGCGCGCATGAGCGCCATGGGCATCCCACAGATCGCCGTAGTCATGGGCAGCTGCACAGCAGGCGGCGCTTACATCCCTGCTATGAGCGATGAGACCATCATCGTCAAAGGCACAGGCACGATCTTCCTAGGCGGGCCGCCTTTGGTCAAGGCAGCCACAGGCGTGGACGTCTCGGCTGAGGAGTTAGGCGGTGCCGATATCCACACGCGGCGCTCAGGCGTCGCCGATCACTACGCTGTGGACGATGAGGACGCCTTGATTCAGTGCCGCAACATCGTGGCCACGCTCAATACGCGCAAGCACATCGCACTGGATGTGGCGCCGCCACAACCACCGCGCTATGATCCGAACGAAATCTACGGCATTCTGCCGCGCACCTTCCGCGAGACTTACGACGTGCGCGAGCTGATCGCTCGCATCGTAGATGGCAGCCAATTCCGCGAGTTCAAAGCGCGCTATGGCGAGACGCTAGTGTGTGGCTTTGCGCGCATCGAAGGCTATCTGATCGGCATTGTGGCCAACAACGGCGTGCTCTTCAGCGAATCGGCGCTGAAAGGCACGCATTTTATCGAGTTGTGCGCCGCGCGCGGCATCCCGCTGCTCTTTCTCCAAAATATC